>JAADGZ010000258.1:10564-13500 GCA_013152045.1 Gammaproteobacteria bacterium | reverse complement strand
AACGGGTAGGAAAAAGACCACTGTGTCGGCAAAATCCCGACCAGTCCTCATTATAAAGGGTTTTTATTAAACGCGGAGAACGCAGAGGCGCTAAGACGCAGAGATTGTATGAGTTTGATTATTAATAGTTTTTTCTTTGCGTCTCCGCGCCTCTGCGTTCTCCGCGTTTAATAAATACCCTTATTAATGAGGACTGGTCGGGATTTTGCCGACACAGTGGTCTTTTTCCTACCCGTTTGCCTTACATACAGGCTAAAATACGCGCCCGTCTATTCCAGCAAAGGATGTACGTGTAATGAATCCCGAAGAAGTAAAGAAACTCATCGAAGCCGGCTTGCCGGATTGTGATATCACGGTTACCGGTGATGGCAGTCATTTTGATGCCATCGTTGTTGGTGATGTTTTCGCTGGCCTATCCCCGGTAAAAAAACAGCAGCTGGTCTATGCCACGGTGTCTGACAAAATCACCAGCGGTGTGGTACATGCCCTGTCGATCAAAACCTATACCCCGGATGAGTGGGTCACGGCCAGTAAGTTGCAGATCTCCTGATGGATAAACTTCTCATTCGTGGTGGTATTCCCCTGCAGGGCGAGATCCGGATTTCAGGCGCCAAGAACGCAGCCCTGCCGATTATTGTTTCCACCCTGCTGGCTGACGAGCCGGTTACTATCTGCAATGTCCCGCATCTGCATGACATCACCACCACGATGGAACTGCTGGGGCGCATGGGGGTGCAGATCACCATCAATGAGAAAATGAGCGTGGAGGTGGATTCACGCACGATCAAGGAATTGGTTGCCCCCTACGAACTGGTGAAGACCATGCGCGCCTCGATCCTGGTACTGGGACCGTTACTGGCCCGCCACGGTCAGGCTGAAGTCTCGTTGCCCGGTGGCTGTGCCATCGGTTCGCGGCCAGTGGATCTGCATATTCGCGGGCTGGAAGCGATGGGTGCGGAGATCAGCGTTGAAAACGGTTATATCAAGGCTCGCTGCAAGCGTCTAAAAGGCGCCAAACTGGTGATGGATCTGGTGACCGTCACCGGCACCGAGAATCTGATGATGGCGGCGACACTGGCCGATGGCACGACCATTATCGAAAATGCCGCACGTGAACCGGAAGTAGTAGATCTGGCCAACTGCCTTAACAGCATGGGCGCGAAAATTTCCGGTGCCGGCAGCGACACGATCAAGATTGAAGGCGTGGAACGTCTCGGTGGCACCCATTACAAAGTGTTGCCGGACCGAATCGAAACCGGCACCTTTTTGGTGGCGGCGGCGATTACCGGCGGCAAGATCAAACTCAAGGATACTGCGCCGGATCTGCTCGATGCGGTGCTGGCAAAGCTGGAAGAAGCCGGTGCCGACATTGAAACCGGTCCCGACTGGATCAGTCTGGACATGCATGGGCGACGACCCAAATCGGTGGATATTCGCACCGCCCCCTATCCGGCTTTTCCCACCGATATGCAGGCGCAGTTTACAGTGATGAATGCGCTGGCCACCGGTTCGGGCGCGATCACCGAGACTGTATTCGAAAATCGCTTCATGCATGTGCAGGAACTGCAGCGCATGGGCGCGGACATTAGCCTGAAGGGCAATACCGCATTTAGCACCGGCGTGGAAGGACTCAACGGCGCACCGGTGATGGCCACCGATCTGCGTGCTTCGGCCAGCCTGGTGATTGCCGGGCTGGTCGCCAGTGGTGAAACCGCAGTCGAGCGGATTTACCATATCGATCGCGGTTATGAATGTATCGAAGAGAAGCTGCAACTGCTGGGCGCGGAAATTCGCCGAGTACCTTCTTAACGTAGGTTGGGCTGAGTGAAAGCGAAGCCCAACAATTTTAAACCATATGCCTGTTGGGCTTCGTTTTCACTCAGCCCAACCTACACATTGGTCTTTATAATTTTAAAATGAATAACAACTTAACCATCGCTCTGTCCAAGGGCCGTATTTTCAAGGAAACCCTGCCGTTGCTGAAACACGCGGGCATCGAGCCTGTGGATGATCTGGACACCACGCGCAAACTGATTCTGGATACCAATCGTGACGATGTGAAACTGGTGATCATTCGTGCCTCCGATGTGCCGACCTATGTGCAGTACGGCGCGGCTGATCTGGGTATTGCCGGTAAAGACGTATTGATGGAACACGGTGGCGAGGGGATCTACGAACCGCTGGATCTGAACATTGCCCGTTGCAAATTGATGACCGCAGGCTTTAAAAATGCCGAACCGATCAAGGGACGCCTGCGCGTGGCGACCAAGTTTGTAAACTGTGCGCGGCATTTTTTTGCCGAAAAAGGTCAGCAGGTCGAGGTGATCAAACTCTATGGGTCGATGGAACTGGCGCCGATTGTCGGTCTGGCCGACTGCATCGTTGACGTGGTGGATACAGGCAACACTCTGCGCGCCAACGGCCTGGAACCCAAAGAACATATCGCCGATATCAGCTCGCGCCTGATCGTCAATCGCGCATCGATGAAAATGAAACATGAACGGGTCAAACAGTTTATTGATCTGATGGCCGAGGCAGTCGAGAAATGAAACAGCTTAATACCAATAAGGCCGATTTTTACGCCGAGCTGGAAGCCATGCTGGCCTGGGAAAGTGTCGCCGATGATAAAGTGCAGAGCACGGTAAAAGAGATTCTCAACGCCGTGCGCGATCGCGGCGATGCGGCGGTGCTGGAATATACCAATCGTTTTGATCGCATGCAGATAGACGATTTTTCTGCATTGGAACTGCCGCAGGCGCGTCTGCACGCCGCGCTGGATAATATTCCGGCGGATCAACGCACAGCACTGGAAACGGCAGCCCAGCGTTTGCGCAGTTATCACCAGCATCAGAAAATGCAGTCCTGGTCTTACACTGAAGAAGACGGCACCGTATTGGGTCAGCAGATCACCGCGTTGGATCGCGTGGGCCTGTATG
>JAADGZ010000258.1:0-10549 GCA_013152045.1 Gammaproteobacteria bacterium | reverse complement strand
CTATCCGTCGTCGGTGTTGATGAATGCGATTCCGGCGCATGTGGCCGGGGTGGACGAGATCATCATGGTGGTGCCGACGCCGGACGGCGAAGTGAACGAACTGGTGCTGGCGGCGGCGGCGATTGCCGGTGTCAGCCGAGTCTTTACCATCGGCTGCGCGCAGGCCGTGGCTGCGCTGGCCTACGGCACGCAAACCGTGCCGCAGGTGGACAAGATTGTCGGCCCAGGCAATATTTACGTGGCCGCCGCCAAGTCGATGGTCTTTGGCCGGGTTGGCATCGACATGATTGCCGGGCCGTCCGAAATCCTGGTGATCTGTGACGGCAAAACCGATCCCGACTGGATTGCCATGGATCTGTTTTCCCAGGCCGAACATGATGAAGATGCGCAGTCGATCCTGCTTTCACCCGATGCCGATTTCCTGCAAAAAGTAAAAGCCAGTATCGATAAGCTGCTGCCGGAAATGGAACGCCGGGAAATCATAGAAAAGTCATTGAATGCGCGCGGTGTTTTGATCGAAGTGCGAGATCTGGACCAGGCGGTCGAAGTCGCCAACTATATTGCCCCGGAACATCTGGAATTATCAATAGAAAATCCGCAGGCGCTGGCGCAGAAAATCCGTCATGCCGGGGCTATTTTCATGGGCCGCTACACCGCCGAGGCACTGGGCGACTACTGTGCAGGCCCCAACCATGTGCTGCCCACTTCACGCACCGCCCGCTTCAGTTCACCACTGGGCGTGTATGACTTCCAGAAGCGTTCAAGCCTGATCATGTGTTCAGCCGATGGCGCCTCCGAGCTGGGTAAAACCGCCTCGGTGCTGGCGCGGGGCGAAAGTCTCACCGCTCATGCCCGCTCGGCGGAATACCGAATCAAAAAATGAGATTTTTGCTATTGTGAGTGAAAAGAGTATTAACGCAAAGACGCAAAGATGCGAAGAAGGCAAAGAAGTTCAAGATAATAAACCTTCGCGGCCTTGCGTTGAAAATAAGACTGTCAGCCGCTGGATCCGGCCTCAGATCCGGGAGCTGTCGGCCTACCCTGTGCCGGATGCCGGCGGTTTCATCAAGCTCGATGCGATGGAAAATCCCTATCACTGGCCGCAGGATAAAATTGAGCAGTGGCTGGCATTATTGCGCAACGCCGAGCTGAATCGTTACCCCGATCCGCATGCTCGGCGGCTTAGCGATCGCCTGCGTGAGGTGATGAGCGTTCCGGCGGATGCCGCCATGCTATTGGGCAATGGCTCCGATGAAATCATCCAGATGATCGTCATGGCGGTGAGCGGCGCAGGGCGCAGCGTGTTGTCGGTGGAGCCGGGTTTTGTCATGTACCGCATGATCGCCGACTTTTGCAACATGGATTATATCGGTGTACCCCTGCGCGAGGATTTTTCGCTGGACAGCGAGGCCGTGCTGGCAGCGATCGAACAGCATCAACCGGCAGTCGTATTTCTGGCCTACCCCAACAATCCCACCGGCAATCTGTTCAATAAGACGGACATGCTACGCATCATTGCCGCCGCGCCGGGCGTGGTGGTGGTAGATGAGGCCTACCATGCGTTTGCCGACGACAGTTTTATGCCCTTGTTGGCCGATCATGAAAACCTTTTACTCATGCGCACGGTGTCGAAGATGGGCCTCGCCGGGTTGCGTTTGGGGATGCTTGCTGGTGCGCCGCAATGGCTGGAGCAGTTCGACAAGGTACGGTTGCCCTACAATATTAATATCCTGACCCAGCTCAGCGCCGAATTTGCCCTGCAACACGCGGCCATGCTGGATGCACAGACGCAACAGATCAAACAGGATCGAGCCAGGCTTTATACGCAGATGCAGGCCCTGGCAGGGTTGACGATTTTCCCCAGTCAGGCCAATTTTATTCTGTTCCGGGTACCGGCGGGCAAGGCTGGCAGCGTATTTGATGAATTGAAAACCGGCGGCGTACTGATAAAAAACATGGACAAAGCGGGGCCGTTATTGCGTGACTGCCTGCGCGTGACCGTCGGCACGGCTGAGGAAAATGCCGTCTTTTTACAGACGCTGGCGAAAATTAACTTATAAAAGTCAGAGAGGTCAATCTTTGACCAGCTAGGATTGCGAATACTGGTTTGCTTATCCAGGCCACAGTTTTATTTACCCTCTTGTTTTTCTGGGCAATATTTTTTCCGTTTGTACTACACTTGGTGAGTAACCGTTTTTATAAAAGGGTAAAAGACTATATGGCAGATAAGGGACTTCGGGCTCAGGTAGCGGATATGCAGGATCTGGAACAGGATCTGCACCATCGTGAAGCTGAAGTCGAGTTGTTGCAGGAAACCTTTTCTGAAATTGGTAGTGAACTGGATCTTGAACGGGTGTTCCAGATCGTCGCTGAGCGGGCGCGTGAGCTGGTGCATGCGCAAACCTTGCTGATTCCCCTTCTAGATGATAATTGCGAAACCTATACCTATCGTGGTGGCGCAGGCGTCAATGCTGACGAGATCGTAGGCGAATCTCTACCACTCGATTTTGGTATCTGCGGTTGGGTCTGGCGGCACAAAAAAGCCTGGTGGCGTGGAGTTCTGGATGAACTGAACGACCAGGAACGTAATGATTGGGAGAAGGAAGCCGGCTCGGTTATTCTGGTGCCCTTGCAGGGCAAAAAGCATTTTCTGGGCGGCATCGCCGGTATTAACAAGCGAGGCGGTGGGGATTTCGATCGGCGTGATCTGAATATGTTATCGCTGTTCGCCAGCATTGTTTCCATTGCCATCGAAAATGCCATGGCCGTGCAGAAAATAGAAGAAGCCAGGAAGCTGACAGAAAACTATCAGATGCAATTGCAGCGTTTGAATCGTCAGCTGATTGAAAGCAACCGTGAACTGGAGTACCTGTCACTTTACGATACCGTCACCGGCCTGCCTAACCGCTCTCTGTTTCGTGATCGTTTCAGCCAGCACCTGGCGCTTGCCCAGACACAGGCAGAGCACTTTGCCTTGCTGCTCATTGATCTGAACAATTTCAAAGAAATCAACGAAACCCTGGGACATGAACGTGGCGATCAGGTGCTGAAGGATGTCGCTCGCCGTTTTCAGATCTATCTTGATGGGAAAAATATACTCAGCCGCCTGGGGGGCAATGAATTTGCTTTGCTTTTGCCGGATGCAGATCGTAGCCAGAGTCTTGAGCATGCTGCGCGTCTGTTGCAGCAGTTGGATGCACCGTTTGATATAGATAGCATGCCGATTGCCGTC
The DNA here is from genome assembly GCA_013152045.1 of Gammaproteobacteria bacterium. GTDB lineage: Bacteria > Pseudomonadota > Gammaproteobacteria > UBA6429 > Thiohalophilaceae > JAADGZ01. The sequence continues at coordinate 7,317 of JAADGZ010000258.1, read as the reverse complement.
AGCGCCAACATCGGCATAAGTCTTTTCCCTGAGCATGGCAATGATATCAGCACTTTGCTGCGGCATACTGATCTGGCTATGTTCCGAGCCAAGAGTGGAAAACAAGGGATCAGTTTGTATGATCCCCTTGCCGATCATTCATCTCCCAGCATGTTGACCATGACCGCAGATTTACGCAAGGCGCTGGAAAACGATGAATTCGAACTGCATTACCAGGTCAAGGTACACCTGGAAGATGGTCGTATCGACAGTGTTGAGGCCCTGGGACGTTGGCACCATCCAGTGCGAGGTCAGGTTCCTCCCAGTCTTTTTATTCATGTGCTAGAGCAGAACGGCATGATCGATCGTTACACTCATTGGGTGATTGAAACAGCGATTGAGCAAATCAGCGCATGGCGAAAACAGCAGCGGGATATTCGCATTGCGGTTAATATATCAACCCAGACACTGATGAATCCAGATTTCAAGATCTACCTTGAAAAGCTGGATGCGCTCGCGGATATTGGCAGTAACCTGCAGTTTGAAATTACCGAAAATCTGTTCCTGTCCGATTATGAGCGGCTTTGCGAAACCCTGAGTTATATTCGCCAGCTGGGTATCACACTTTCCATCGATGATTTCGGTACCGGGTATTCTTCGCTGGGACGGCTGAAGAAGCTGCCGGTAAGCGAACTGAAAATTGATCGCAGCTTCATCATGGATATGGATAAAAGTGCGGATGATGAAATTATTGTGCTTTCGACCATTGAACTGGCCTACAACCTCGGTTTGAAGGTGGTGGCGGAAGGCGTGGAATCAGAAAAGACCTATCAACGTTTGCTGGAAATGGGCTGTGATATGGTGCAGGGCTTTTTGATCAGTAAAGCGATTCCCATCGAAAAGCTTGAGCAACTTTTACTAGACAGAGAAAATTGAGAGGGTTTCTCGGTAGACGTTGCACTTCGTTCCAATTCACGCCTTGGCCTGCTCGGGCTTAAATCAATCTGTTTTGCAGCTACTCTGCTTGGGAACCTTCATGTGGCCGGGTGCCAACCTTGATGGTGGTTTCAAAGTCCTTTCCCTGACGTATGCCGCGCAAATGCACCTCGTTGCCGGGCTTGATCTTGCTGATTAGTTTCAGCGCCTGTTTCACATCATTAATTCTGTCTTTGTTAATCATGGTAATGATATCGCCAACGCTGAGTCCGCCTTTGTCTGCCGGGCCATTAAGCATAATGTTACTGAGTATGACACCGGTACTGCTTTTAAGGCCGAAAGAGTGAGCCAGTTCAGGGCTGAGATCCTGAATCACCACGCCCAGCCAGCCGCGTACAACTTCACCGTGCTCGATGATCTGGGTCATCACATCTTTGGCCAGACTCATGGGGATAGCGAAGCCGATTCCCTGAGAGCCGCCACTTTTGGAAAAAATAGCCGTGTTAATACCAATCAGTTCACCATGAGCCGTAATCAACGCGCCACCAGAATTGCCAGGATTAATAGCCGCATCGGTCTGGATAAAATTTTCAAAGGTATTAATGCCCAGCATGTTGCGCCCGGTGGCGCTGATAATGCCTGAGGTGACAGTCTGACCGACGCCGAAGGGATTACCGATAGCTAGCACTACATCGCCGACGCGCAAGGCTTTGGCATTGCCCAGCGTGATAGCGGGCAGATTTTTGAGGTTGACTTTTAGCACCGCCAGATCGGTTTCAGGATCGGCGCCCACCAGTTGTGCCTGTGTGGTTTGTCCGTCTTGCAACGCGACTTGAATCTCATCGGCGGCGGCAATCACATGGTTATTGGTGAGAATATAACCCTGGGGGCTGACAATAACGCCCGAACCCAGGCTGGATACGGTGCGTTGGTGCGGACGGAGGGCTTTCTCACCAAAGAAATAGCGAAAGATGGGATCATTGGCCGAGGGCCGATTAGTCTCGGTGATAACTTTACGGGTGTAAATATTAACCACTGCTGGTGCCGCTCGCGCGACAGCATCGGCATAAGAAATCGGACCGGTATTGGCGTGTGGTTCGGGCAAGCTTTGCCTGAATTCGACTACCGGCTTTTTATTTTGGTTCTGCTGCGAGTTCAGATCAGGCCGTAGCGCCGGAAACATAAATAGCAGAACAAAGGCAAATGCCAGACCGATGGTGACAAACTGGATAATAAATTTAATAGTTTTAGTTATACGCATTATGGATAAAAATATTAGATACTGTAATCGCTATATTAACCCAAGAGGATAATTTGCGCATGGTACAACTGACCGAGCTGGTAAATTACACCAATTCGCTGCTCGCAGTGGAGCGTTTTAATGATTACTGTCCGAATGGTTTGCAGATTGAAGGGCGGGCTGAAGTCGGCAAGCTGGTTTGTGGCGTAACCGCCTGTCAGGCTCTGATCGATGCCGCCGTTGCGGCACAGGCTGATGCCCTGCTGGTGCATCACGGTTATTTCTGGAAAGGCGAAGCGGCACCAATTACAGGAATAAAAATGCGGCGCATCAAGACTTTGCTTGATGCAGGAATAAGTCTACTGGCCTGGCATCTGCCGCTTGATGCCCACCCGCAACTGGGTAATAACGCGCAACTGGGGCAAAGACTGGGTTTGATTACAGAAGGGCGCTTTCCTAATCAGGAGCAGGCGGCAGTCGGTTTGCTGGGACAACTGGCTGAGCCACGGGCAGCGGAAGCCTTTGCCTCTCAAATTGAATTGGTGTTGGGACGTCAGCCGCTATATTTCGCGCCAAATAAGCGGCAGATTAAAACCATTGCCTGGTGCAGTGGTGGTGCTCAGGGATATATTGAAGCGGCGGCGGATGCCGGAGTGGATGCTTATTTAAGCGGTGAGGTTTCCGAACAAACATTTCACCTTGCTTATGAAAGGGATATTCATTTCTTTGCCGTTGGTCACCATGCGAGCGAACGTTATGGTGTACAGGCGCTGGCGCAACATTTGGCCCAGAAATTTGATTTTAAGAGTGAATTTATCGACATCTTAAACCCAGTCTAAGGTGTTGAATTGCTGGATCTTATCTAGCTTCTCCTTGACCGCAGCAATGGAATCATAGACAATACGCGCGCCCTGGATTACAAGGGTAGTCTAATATCCTGAAATACCAAGAGTTCAGGCGGTTAAATATTTTACCATAAAGAATCAGTCACTTAGATGTTGTTTAAGGCAGCTTGCCCTGATGGTCTGCGACGGCATGACGCGGCTTTTTTCTTACTAACTTATGTGGAGATGTTGAATGAGTACCGATGGCGTTGATACTAGCAGACGCCGCTTTCTGACTGCCGCTACGTCGGTGGTCGGGGCAGTGGGTGCCGGGTTCGTTGTTGTACCCTTTATCTCGTCTATGGAGCCTAGCGAACGCGCAAAGGCTGCAGGCGCACCCGTAGAAGCGGATTTTAGTAANNAAACTTGAACCAGGTAGTATGATGACCGTCGCGTGGCGCGGTAAACCCGTGTGGATTCTTCACCGTACGAAGCAGAATCTGGCGGATCTGAAAACGCTGGATAGCCAGTTGCGCGATCCGAATTCGGAAGTGGATCATCAACCTCCTTATTGTAAGAATGAATATCGTTCGAGAAAGCCTGAGTATCTGATTGTTATTGGTATTTGTACCCATCTGGGTTGTTCACCCACCTATCGTCCTGAAATCGCTCCGCCTGATCTGGGTCCTGACTGGAAAGGGGGGTACTTCTGCCCCTGTCATGGTTCCCGCTTCGATCTGGCCGCTCGGGTTTATAAAGGGGTGCCTGCTCCGACCAATCTGGTAATAATGAAGTATATGTATCTCGATGAGACACGTGTGCTGATTGGTAAAGATGAAGGAGCCGCATAATGAGTAAAATGACGGAATTTATGGGCTGGGTAGATGCGCGTTTCCCTGCTACCAAAATGTGGGAAGATCATCTTTCCAAATATTACGCCCCAAAAAACTTTAACTTCTGGTACTACTTCGGTTCCCTGGCCCTGATGGTGCTGGTGCTGCAGATTGTGACCGGTATTTTTCTGACCATGAACTACAAGCCGGATGCCGGTATGGCCTTTGCCTCGGTGGAATACATCATGCGTGATGTAAACTGGGGCTGGCTGATTCGCTATATGCATTCAACCGGCGCGTCGTTCTTCTTTATCGTTATCTATCTGCATATGTTCCGCGGCCTGATGTACGGCTCGTTCCGTAAGCCGCGTGAGCTGGTGTGGATTATCGGTATGCTGATCTATGTGGCGCTGATGGCAGAAGCCTTCATGGGCTATTTGCTCCCCTGGGGACAGATGTCCTATTGGGGTGCGCAGGTGATTATCTCCCTGTTTGGTGCCATCCCAGTAGTAGGACAGGATCTGGCTCTGTGGATTCGTGGTGATTTCGTAATATCAGACGTTACCTTGAACCGCTTCTTTGCCTTCCATGTTATTGCCGTGCCTATGATTCTGCTTGGCCTGGTAGTGGCGCATATCCTCGCGCTGCATGAAGTGGGTTCCAATAACCCTGATGGTATCGAAATCAAGAAGAATAAGGATGAAAATGGCATACCTAAAGACGGTATACCTTTCCACCCCTACTATTCGGTTAAGGATATCGTCGGCGTAGTGGTCTTCCTGATGCTCTTCTCGGCGGTGATTTTCTTTGCTCCCGAAGTCGGCGGCTGGTTCCTGGAAAGTAATAACTTCATTCCTGCCAACCCCATGAAGACTCCGGAACATATCGCACCGTTATGGTATTTCACACCCTTCTACGCTATTTTGCGCTCGGTGCCGGATAAATTCTTCGGGGTCATGGCGATGGGTGCTGCGATTGTTGTGATGTTCCTGTTGCCCTGGCTGGATCGAGGCAAGGTCAAGTCCATTCGATACCGTGGCGGCATTTATAAAATGGCATTGGCGATTTTCGTTGTCAGCTTTATTGCTCTGGGCTACCTGGGTACCCAGCCGGCAACCCCGGTTATGACAAACTTCGCACGCTTGTTTAGCATACTGTACTTTGCATTCTTCATTCTGATGCCGTGGTACACTGCGATTGATAAAACCAAACCGGTTCCAGAGAGGGTGACAGGCTGATGAAAAAGATATTAGTAACATGTTTGCTTGCCGTGCTACCGTTGCTGGCAAGTGCCAATAGTGGCGAGCACCTGGACAAGGTCAAGATAGACTTGAGCAATCAGAAGTCCCTACAAAATGGTGCACGCATATTTGTAAACTACTGTCTGAGTTGTCATGCCGCTTCCTACATGCGCTACAATCGCATGGGGAAAGACATTGGTCTGAGTACAAAGGAACTCAAGAAAGACTATATGTATGCGGGTGATAAAGTGGGTGAAACTATGACCGTCGCCATGACCGCAGCCGAAGGCACGAAGTATTTCGGTACTGCAGTGCCTGATCTGTCGGACATTGAACGCGCTCGTGGTGCAGACTGGCTTTACACTTACCTACGCACTTTTTATAAGGATAGCTCGCGTCCCTGGGGCGTCAATAACGCTACCTTCAAGGACGTGGGTATGCCGCATGTGTTGTGGAAATTACAGGGCCTGAAAAAAGCCCTCTTTAAAATCCACAAAGATGCTGAAGGTAACGATATCAAAGTCATTACCGGCTATGAAACCGTCATTCCGGGCACCATGTCAGAGGAAGAATATGACAATACGGTGCGCGATCTGGTGAACTTTATGGTTTACATGGGCGAGCCTGCAAAAATGGTACGCTATAGTCTGGGCGTGAAAGTGCTTATTTTCCTGGCGATATTCTTTGTCTTCGCTTATGCGCTTAAGAAGGAGTTCTGGAAAGACATTCATTAGCAACGACAGAAATAATGGTCTGTTTATAAACAGACCGTTATTTTGTGAAGTTGCTTGCCTTCCCCCGCAAGGGGGAAGGTTGAATCAAGTCCAGTTTATCTTTCGATGAGGAAGTGCTTGGGTTTAAAGGGACAAATTAGTTAGCTATTTATATAATAGCCTTCCTTGAATTCGACAATTTCTAGATTAGTTTTTCTTACATTTTCTAAGTAGCAGACAAAAGGGGGACTTTATCCCCCTTTATCTGTTTTTAAGGTATTAAGTTTTGGAGCTGCATGATGGCGCAAGTGACGAATAAACGACTCGCAATGACCCTGTTTTCAGGTGATCTTTGTCCTTTTTCCCACATGGTGCGTATTGTGCTTGCAGAAAAAGGTATTAACTTTGAAACCCTCAGCGTGGATCCGAATAACACGCCTGAGGATTTGAAAGATCTCAATCCTTACAATGAAGTGCCGACCCTGGTAGATCGTGATCTGGTGTTATATGAACATCTAGTCATTATGGAATATTTGGACGAGCGTTTCCCCCATCCACCACTGATGCCGGTTGATCCCGTTGCCCGGGCTTGTAACCGTCTAATGGTTCAGCGAATCGAGCGCGACTGGTATTCTCTGTATCGTAAACTTCGCAATAATGACAAGGATAGTGTAAAGCTGCGCCAGGAACTACGCGACAGTCTGGTGACGATTTCGCCTATCTTTGAGCAGAAACCCTACTTTATGAGCGAGGAGTTCAGCCTCATTGATTGTGTCATGGCACCCCTGCTTTGGCGTTTATCACAGGTTGGGGTTGAATTACCGGCCTCGGCCAAGCCGCTGATGGGGTATGCTGCTCGCTTGTTTGAACGGGATTCTTTCATGCAGAGCCTGTCAGAGTCAGAAAAGGAAATTCATCAGGTTTGAACCTGATGAATTTTAATTCAGAGATCTGAAGCATGGAAATGAGTTCTAACCAGCCATATTTGCTGCGTGCATTGTATGACTGGATTGTAGACAACAGTATGACGCCCTATGTGCTGGTCAATGCTGAAGCTGAACAGGTCGATGTGCCTTCCCAATATATTGATAATGGCAAGATCGTATTAAACATCAGTCCAGCTGCTGTGAGTTCACTCGAGCTTGCCAATGATTACGTCATGCTCAATGCGCGCTTTTCCGGCAAACCTACCGATGTCAGTTTTCCTGTTTCCGCCGTGCTGGCCGTTTACGCAAAGGAAAACGGACAGGGTATGGTGTTTAATGAAAGTAGTAATGAGCCACCGCCTGCGCCAGAACCGGACAAGCCTTCGCCAGGTTCGCATCTCAAGCTGGTGAAATAATGTTGTGCGCCTTATTGATAGCGTCTTAGCATAACGTCTAACACCTATCTGAATGCCCTGTTCCCACATTCCTGTGGCGGAACACATATCGAATTAATTCATCAAATGCAGCGTTAAGTTTCCATGCAGAAGCACGGAAACAGTTGTCCGTATTTCTCTCGTTCCCACGCTCTGCGTGGGAACGCATACCGAAGCTTGGTCAATGGATC
>JAADGZ010000305.1 GCA_013152045.1 Gammaproteobacteria bacterium | reverse complement strand
GCGGACCGATCTGATCTTTAATCCAGTCTTCCAAAAATGGCTTAGCGGTTTGCCAGAGATCAAGGTCCGGGTAAAGCTGACGGCCAAGCCCTTCGATGTTGAGCAAGGTTTTCTGCAACAAGATCAACTGTGGTTGAACTTCCATATTAAATCGACGCGCGGTCTGAAACAGGCGCAATAATAACTGACCGAACGAAATATCCTTCAGCGGTTTGTCGAAAATGGGTTCACAGACGGTGCGAATAGCTGATTCGAATTCCTCAACCCGGGTTTCTTCATCCACCCAACCGGATTCCACATGCAATTCCGCTACACGATGATAGTCACGATTGAAAAAGGCGAGAAAATTTTCTGCCAGATAACGTTGGTCAAGGGTATTCAGGGTACCCATGATGCCAAAGTCTACCGCGATATACTGACCATTTTCGGCAACAAAAATATTGCCGGGATGCATATCCGCATGGAAGAAGCTGTGACGAAACACTTGGGTGAAAAAAATAATCACCCCGCGTTCAGACAGCGTTTTAAGATCTATTCCGGCTTTTTTTAGCTCATCAATATTACTGACCGGGATACCAGAAATGCGCTCCATCACCATGACGTTCTTGCGCGTATGCGGCCAGTAGATATCGGGAATATAAATCAGCTCGGAGTTTTCAAAGTTGCGCCGCAGTTGTGAGGCATTGGCAGCTTCGCGCATAAGATCCAACTCATCGAGCAGCGTTTTCTCGATTTCATGCACCACGTCAACTGGCCGCAGTTGTCGGCCCATTGACCAAAAACGTTCAATCCTGCCTGCAATAATATAGAGCAAGCCAATGTCCCGTTTAATCACTGGCAAAATATTGGGCCGCAACACCTTGATCACCACGTCATCGCCATTTTTCAGGGTCGCGGCATGCACCTGGGCAATCGAAGCCGAGGCTAAAGGGTTAATATCAAATTCGGAAAAGATATTTTCTAACGGACAAGCATAGGCCTTTTCAATAATGGCCCGCGCCTGTTCACCGGGAAAGGGCGCAACCTGATCCTGCAATTTGGCCAGCTCAACAGCGATATCATCAGGTAGAAGATCACGCCGAGTAGACAGAATTTGTCCAAACTTGACGAAGATAGGGCCAAGATCTTCAAGCGCCCGGCGAATACGCACCCCGCGTGCCTGTTGCCGACGCGGCAGCCAGTGCCAGGGCAAAAAGAAACCGATAAACCGCACCGGCCGAAACAGGTGGGTGGCAAGGATCAGTTCATCGAGTCCGTGGCGAACCAGAACCCAACTAATTTTTAACAGGCGCAATAATTGATTAATTCTTATCATTTTATTTTCAACACAAAGGTACCCGATGCAATAATAAATTTCGTGGCATATCACTGCTGTTCCGTTAACACCCTCTCCCCAATGGGGAGAGGGTGTTAACGGAACAGCAGTAGTGGCATATATATTTTGCTAACGCTCGGCATACCAGTGTCTTTACCTTTGCTTAAAAATTTCAGCAAGGCAGTTTCTCACCTAGCATGATGCCTTTACGGTAGCAGTCTGCGGCTTTGTCTTTTTCACCCAGTTGTTCCAGTAGCAGACCGAGTTCACGGTAGGTTTCAGGAAAGGGATCACTGCCGATGCTGGCTTCAAAGTAGGCGCGCGCCTTGCCCCAGAGCTGGTTATAGACACAAAGGCGTCCCAGGGTTAACAGCAAAATAGCGTTATTTCCATGTGCCTTAAGCCAGTTTTCTGCCTGCGACAATTGCTTGGCTGCCTTGTTGCTATGGGCCTTGCCGTAAAGGTAAACCAGATCCAGATCCCAGTTCTGATTGATGGCCGAACGCAACACGCTACTAGCGTTATCAAACTGTTTCATATTAATAAGGTGATAAGCATAACGTTTGATTAAATGAGCATCCTGGCGCAAATTGCGCGGCAAACCCTGCCAGAATTGTTCAAGCTTCTCGGCCTTGCCCTCAGCGGCAATAATCTCAAGCAGCTCGGTAAAAACTTTGATGGAAAGTTCACGCAGTTGTTCCGCCGTGATCACCTTGTATTTTTTCAGCGCCGGTAACAGATCTTTAAGATCGCCCCAGCTTTGCAGTTTTTCATATAGCTGCATCAACAACAGCAATACGTGGGTATGCTTGGGTGAGATGGATTTTAGATGCACCAGCGTCGCCAGGGATTGCTCCAGTTGTCCGTGCACCAGTTGCAACTCAGCCTGGGTCAGTTGCACGGCAAAGTCAGCATCGGGCGTGCTCTTATGCGCCTGCGCCAAATAATAATCCCGCCGCTCATGCGCTAGCTGTTTCTGCGCAGCGCGTGCGGCAGATAAATAGTTGAGCAACGGCTCTTCAGAATAATCTGCATATTTAATCAGATTTTTTTCTGCCTGCGGCCAGCGTCCCTGTGCCAGTTCAATGAGGCCACGAACACTAACCCGGTGTGCTTTTTTGGTAAGCCTGTGTTTGCGCCATTGACGCAAGTGACGCGGCAAACGCCAGCTGCCGGAAAGAAAACGAATAAAAAAATACAGGACAATAAAACCGACTACCAGGATAAACAAAAACAGCGTCAAGCTGAGTTCATAGCTGACATCGCCGCGACTAAGCAGAACATAGCCGGGATCCTGGTAAGCAAGCAGGCCAAGTGCTACCGCGCCGAGCAGGGTAAACAGGGAGAAAAACAACAACCTCATGCCGGACCCTCAGCACGCCTGGCATTCTCGCTTTGCTTTTCTCGAAAATCCTGTAATGCACGGTAACTGGCACTGATATCCGGCAACGCAGGTTTTATATTCTCTGCCGCCAGTTGTTTAAGCTGCGCCAGCATCGCCTGGGTGGCGGAATCATCCTGTTTGAAAAAATCGTGAATCCAGTCCGTCGCGGATTGCAGACGTTCCTGATAAATATCCGGCTCGGCATTAAGCAGGGCCAGACGCGCCTGCTCCAGTTTTAATTTCAAATTCTGAATCAGGAAAAAATGCTGTCTGGGTGACAACAGTGGAACAACCCGGCCATGACGCTCGCGGATAACCAGCAGTTTCTTTATATCGCCCCAGATAGCTTCGGGCAACTGCTTCCAATCTTTTACCTGCTGCGTATCACTTGTATCTTGGGCATTAGCCGCAGACTTTCTTGCACTGCTGTCGGTATACGCCGAAAGCAGGGGCAGGCTGTCAACCTCATGGCTGAGTGCGCTAAGACGAGCAGAGAGACCGGTAATATCTGGCTTAGGCACGGCCTTAAGCCGACTGATGTCTTCAGCCAACATATTACGCAATGGTGTAACTGCAGGATCTGTCATTTCATGCAAACGTTCATCTGCAGCCTGTATGGCCGCCAACGCGCTACCCGTATCTTGCGCCAGCAACAAACGATGGCTGGCCAGACGCAGCAGGTAATCGGCTTCAGCCAGCAACCAGTCATTACGCAGGTGGCGACGTGTTTTAAGCAGGTTATCGAAAGCTTCCGTGAGCGCCTGCTGTTGTTTCTCCTGGCTGGTCAGATGCTGTTGCAGCTCGCGGCTGGTATTTGTCAATTGTTCAAGTTTGGGCGTTAGCTGCTGGCGCAACTGTTCAATCTGGTAATGAGTATCACTGGCCAGTTGTTTTTGTTGTTTTTCAAACCAGTAGCCCGATGCTGCCAGGAGCATCAATAACAGAGCAAACATGGCAACGAGAAAATAAAAACCTGCGCGTGATTTGCGTGGTTCTTTTTTGTCGCCCGATGATGCAGTGCTGCTGGAATCAGCGGCTGAAGACTGAGATTCTTTTTTAACGCTGCTATTTTTAGCCGTCGTGCTCTCTTTGGCTCGGGGTTTAGTATCCGTCATAGTAGGATTCCGCTAGTGACCGTTACGGGTTGCGCCATTGTTGCAGCGTCTCAAGAATACCAACATCGCTGGCCTGTGGGCTAACGATAATCTCGCCAGTCACCCCCTGTTCTTGCAGGCGCCGGGCCAGTCGTGAGTTGATAACCACAAAAGGCATCGCTAACAGCAGCTCTGGCTCGACCAGGGAGAACAGATGATCAAGGGCAGCACTGCTGGTAAGACTGATAATATCAATTTTTTTCTGCTGGATCGCCTCTGCAAGCTGCTCGGCATCGCATTTTGCAGGCTGACGCTGATAGACCGGCATATAGTGAACCTCCGCTCCACCTTGACGCAGACTCTCGGCCAATTTTTCCCGTCCTGACTGACCACGGAAAATCAGAATGCGCTGACCGCGAACCTGCTGTAAAGCCGGCAAGGCCAGCAGCCCCTCACTGCTAAAATCTGTCTCGGGACAATAGTCCACATCGAAACCGCTCAGCTGCCGAAATACTTGCGCACTACCCTGACCCACAGTGGCGGTACGCATATCGATGGGTAAACCGCCATGAGCATGAATCAGCTCCATACCAAAGATCACCGCATTGGGACTAACAAAAATAGCTAAATGGAAGTGATCCAGATGGTTAAGAATCGATGCCAACGACTGCGGTTCCGCCGTTGGCTGAATCGACAACAATGGATATAAATAAGGTATACCGCCCGCCTCAGCAATAAGTTGTCGCAGCCCCTCTGCCTGATGTTCAGGCCGAGTAATCATCACCTTCAAGCCCTGCAAGCTATCCATAAGCGGATCAGTCTGCATATAGTTCAGCCAGAATCTCATCCGCACCGCGGGACAACAGATCATCGGCCAACACCTGACCGAGATGGACCGCATCCGTAGGCGGTCCAGCAATTTCGCCACGAATGATCTCACTACCATCCACTCGCCCCACCAAGCCACGCAGCAGGATCACGCCGTGTTCCAACTCAGCATAACCCGCAATAGGCACCTGGCAACCACCCTGCAGGCGCAGGTTCATCGATCGCTCAGCCGCCACCCGGGTGGCAGTATCCGCATCATTCAGAGGCGCAAGCAGTTCATTAACCCAACTGTCACGGCGACATTCGATCCCCACCGCACCCTGGCCAATAGCTGGCAAACAGACATCCGTGGCTAGAAATGCGCTGATTCTGTCTTCAAATTCAAGCCGCTTGAGGCCCGCCGCCGCCAGAATAATGGCGTCATATTCGCCATTATCCAGTTTCTGCAGGCGCGTGTTAACGTTGCCACGTAAATCAATGATATTTAAATCCGGGCGCAGAGCGGCCAACTGACACTGGCGGCGCAAACTGGAGGTACCCAGGCGGGCGCCCTCGGGCAGGGCATCCAGGGAATCGAAGTTATTGGAGACAAAGGCATCACGCGGATCCTCGCGCGGACAGATCACGGCCAAATGCAGGCTATCAGGCAATTCCACCGGCACATCTTTCATGGAATGCACGGCAATGTCGGTTTCTTCATCCAGCAGGCTACGCTCTAGTTCCTTGACGAACAGACCCTTGCCGCCCACCTTGGCCAGGGGCGTATCGAGGATTTTATCCCCCTGAGTGCTCATTTTGACCAGCTCAACCTCCAAATCGGGGTGATACAGTTGCAGCATGCTACGTACATATTCGGCCTGCCAGAGGGCTAGTTGGCTTTTTCGGGTGGCGATACGCAAGATGTCGGTCATGAGTAAGTGCTTCCTGACTGGATATTTATAAAATGATTGCCGTTACGGGGAACAAATCTGGATTGTATTTCGTCCTATAATACACCAAATTGGGCAAAACAGGCTCGCCCCCTTTATTAAGCTGACCTACTATTTATTTATGAAAATGCAACACTTAGTAATTTTATTGATCTTTCTGCTGGCCGGTCCAGCTATCTCAGCGGAAGCAGGACCAGGAACACGGGTACCTTTAACCACCGATCTTCAGGCGGATACCGCTCTGGCACAGGCACGCGGCATCCCACTTTTGATCATGTTTTCACTGGATGATTGCCCCTACTGCATGGTCGTACGTGAGGAATTTCTAGATCCTATGCAGCTCAGCGGCGATTACCGTAACAAGGTTCTGATGCGCATTCTGAAAATGGACGGCGACTTTGTCACCGATTTTGATGGCCGCCGTGTGCCGGTCGATGATCTTGCCGTACGCTACGGTGCTTCCGTTGCACCAACCGTGGTCCTGCTGGATCATCATGGCCAGATGCTCACCAAACGCCTGCTCGGCATTACCACGCCAGATTTCTATGGCGGTTATCTAGATGCTGCCATTGATAAATCACTGCAGCGCCTGCATGAACAATCGATGCTGGTTCAGTATAAAAAGTAAATTTCTCACTACAACGGACTGTCTGTGCAGCAGTGAATCTATTCCGTAGGCACTATCACTAAATTGTTAATGTCTAACACTCTCTTTTTAACCGGTCAGAAACAAACTTTTAGTCTCTTTGAGTATAATTCCCCGCAGCTCTCGGCGGGGCAATTCAGGCTCAGCTGCGCAGCTCAAACTTCTCGAACAGGGCTGAGATTTCAGCGACCCATTCTTTATCTCTCAGCGGATCAGCTCGTGTTACCGGCTCTTCAGTTCGGCATCGCTGCAGGACGAAGCGGTTGACGCCCTGCGCTTTGAGTTCAAGCGCCAACGTCAGAAGTTGATTTTGATCCAGTAACTGCGGATCGACCGTGGTGCGCACCTCATAATCCACACCGCTGTCGAGCAGGTGCTGCAGGCTGATGCGGGCCTTGTCGCCGCTGCCGGGGACGCCGGTTATATCGGCGTAGTCGGC
>JAADGZ010000298.1 GCA_013152045.1 Gammaproteobacteria bacterium | reverse complement strand
TTCACAGCATGAATATTCGTCCTCATTGTCGGCACAGCCACATAATGTTGACATTTTTTGTAGTATCAATGCCTTAGGAGCCCTGGGAACCATCATGCTTTGTCTTGCGACAAAATTAAGCGTCAAAATACCGACTACCATACAAGCTAGCCATTTTAACGACTTGTTATCTAAAGAAATAATTTTTAAGGCCGCTACAGTCTATCAAAGGCACTGGTACGCAATACTGATAATCATTCTGTTACTGGCATTCTCGGTTGAAGCCTGCGCCCGGGATTATGAGCCTATCGATAATATACGCCACACCATACAACGTTATATAAAGAGTAATCTGCTACAGGACAAAAATAGTGACTACGAAATTAGACATCTCGATCAGCGTCTTAAGCTGGACAAATGCGATCAGCCACTTGAAGTGTTTGACTCCGCTAATACCCGGCTTATTGGTTACAGCAGTATTGGGGTACGTTGCCAGGGCAGCAAGATGTGGAAAATCCATGTGCCGATCAAGATTATCCGTTACTCAGACGTGCTGGTAATGAGAGAAAATCTATCCCGGGGAAGTATTCTGCAGGCCAGTGACCTGACAAACCGTCGGCTTGATATTTCTCGGCTTTCTAATGGTTATTTTACCGACAAAAATGAGGTCCGAGGCAAAATACTGAAACGCACCCTACGCCGTGGCGATATTTTGACTAATGGCATGCTAGAGGTGCGAAAACTGATCAAGCGTGGTGATATTGTCACCATTATGGCCTCCAGCGGCACGCTTGCCATCCGCGTTCAAGGAGAAGCCCTGATGGATGGCCGAAAAGGTGATCTTATCCGGGTCAAGAATCACAGCAGCAAACGTGAAATCCAGGCCACCGTCGTGGCCACAGGCATAGTTAAGGTCAGCATGTGAGCCTATTTTTTTATATTTACTATTAAGTTTTAGGGCAGCACGCCGCTACATCGGACAGCGATCTATGTGTCACTACCGACTCCGTCAGCCGCGAAGCAGCCAAATAGATCCAGGAGCAGTTACTTATGGCTAATGACATTACAAGCATCCACTCATCCCGACTTCAGCAATCTGGAAGCCGCTCGTCTCAGCGACTTGATGAAACGGACAACAAAGAAAGCAACAGTGCCCGCAAGGTATCCTCGAATGGCGCCGACAAGGTTAGTCTGACCAGTACCGCTGCACGACTAAAAGATATTGAACAGCGCCTCGCCTCTCAGGCTCCGGTAGATAATGATCGGGTTAAACAGGTAAAATCTGCCATCAACAATGGCGAATATAATGTTGATGCAGATCGGGTTGCCAACAAAATGATTAACTTCGAAAACTCGTTGCATTCCTGAGTTATGTTTATCCTATCAGGGCGCACTCATGGCCATTGTTGAACTCAGCCTTATCCTGCGGGACATTAGCGACCACCTGGTACAGCTTGCGGCTACGCTGGAAAGCGAATATAACGCCCTTGCGGACAATGATCTGGATACCATCATCCAGGCAGCAAATGACAAAAATCGTTTATTTGAATTTCTAGAAGATTTGGAAAAAGAACGCCACGCCCTGCTTCTGGCTGCCGGACTTGATTTTGACAGTAACGGCATTATGGCTTATCTACAACGCGGCACATCCCAAACAAAGAACGAAACAGCCGCCACCTGGCAACAGATCGAGATCCTGACCCATCGGTGCCGCAAGCAAAACCAGATCAACGGCATTATGCTGGAAAAGAATCGCCGCCGCACCGAAAAAGCTCTGGCCATATTGAAAGGCCAAACTCCACAAATCGCCACCTACACCGCTAATGGCGAAACCTGCCACAGCCAGCAGTCTCACAGCCTGGCTAAAGCCTGAAAAAACACAAGATCTTCCTGTATCCCATAGCGGCAAGTCATAGCCAATGCTAGAATAGGCGGCGTCTTTTCAGACAAAATCTGGGGCCGTAGCTCAGCTGGGAGAGCGTCGCGTTCGCAATGCGAAGGTCGGGAGTTCGATCCTCCTCGGCTCCACCATTTTCTCATCGGCCCCGGTAGCTCAGCAGGATAGAGCAGCCGCCTCCTAAGCGGCAGGTCGGACGTTCGAATCGTCTCCGGGGCACCATATCCACAACCGCTGAGATGTGGATGTTCATCAATCCCAACGTGTATTCAGAACCAATAAGAACTTAACCTGGATAAACCACAAAATAAGTACCTTTACGAAATAATTTTCTGCAAAATGCACAGAAAATTATTTCTAAGGTACTAATTGGTTGAGATTTTTATTTTTTCCGGCTTAAACTGGCGGGTCTGCAAATCCTGCAGACGAAATTTATACTCCTGTTCCTGATTTTCCAATTGTACGGCAACCAGGCCGGTCAGCGGTTCCTTTTCCAGAACATCATCACCAAAACCTTTGTTCCGATAGCGTTTCAGGAGTTCGATATTAAGCGTATACATTTTTGAATTTTTTGACTTGCATTGATCAATCCACTGATTGCGTTCACGCACCGCATTCACAAGCAACTGATTGTCCTGATTTTCCTGACGTAATTTTGCGACTGTTTGCTTGTATCTTGCGATCATTTCCTTCATTCGCTCGTTGTCCTGCTTAATTCTAGATAGCAGTTTTAGATTATTACCTTTTGATCTGTCCAGTTTTTTATCCAGCTTATCGAGCTTGCTCTGGAGCTTTTCATTCTTTTTGCTTTCCGTTTCCAACTCAACTTTGAGTTTGCCATTTTCAGCTTCAAGAGTGGACTTTTCCTCGGACAACTCTCGCAACATGTACTGCATCTTGCGCATGGGATTGGCTGCACCGGCAGCATCACGACGCGCTTCAGCATTGACACTTCCTGCCGACAGACTCAACACACTGATACAGAATAAAATCAGGACGTGAGAATGAGTTGGTTTTAATTTTATCCGTTTCATTAGTATCCTCCTGTTGTTTTCAGTTTGCAGATAAAGCTTAGAATCTTGTATTTATATCAACTTGCAGAATATCAATTCCCAGTAGCGGACCACTAATTTCATCGGCTGACATCCAGCGTGTATGCAACCAGGTATTCTCAGTCAGACCAAACTTTCCGCCCACAACCCAGCCTTTTGCATTTGTGCCACCAAGATGAAAATCTGAATCCGTGAAGGCATCCAGCACGGCATCCCGTTCGATATAACGCCAGCCAAACGAGACTTGCCAGTCACCATACTTGCTGACAATCGGCCAACCCAGAGTGAATTTTGCTCGATAGGCGGTGGTCTGAGGATCAATATTACTGCCATTGAGACGACTGACCTCCTGCTGGTTGAAGCCCAGATTTTTGGCATAATCCGCCGTCAACATCAGGTGGATAGGCGCAAAACCCGCATAATCATATTTTGTTGTCAAATTCAGAATATTGAAATCTGAGGCCAGGCCTACCAACCTGGGATTTCCTTTGGTTTCACCAAGGTCATTACTGATTCGTGCAGTGGTGTTACCTTTTTGCAAAAAACGAGGAGCTGACCAGTCATTTTCAACGCGTCGATAATCATTCGGCACGGCCTGTATATTCTTGTAGTCATAGTAGGCCACAGCGAACCGGAAACGGGATTGATCCTCAAACTTCAGATCGGTGCCAAACTGGGCGCCAAATAACCATTTATCGGTATAACGCGAGGTTTGCTGCAGCGGAAAAGCTCCCAGGGTAAGGAACAGACTGCGCAAACGTTCATCCTGATCGAACAAATTATCATCACCGTGTAAACTAAAGCGGAACTTTGACGCCAGCCCCTCAAAATTAAGATCATGGTCATAAACAAGATCAGTCGAAAACCAGGGGTTAGGCATGCGTCCGCCCAAGAGAGTCATCGAAGGATAACCATCCAGGTTTATGTAATCATATTTGAGGTAAGCCTGATCGATAGAAAGATTATAGTGCTCAGCATATTGACCAAGGGTCTGGTTAGTCGATACCGGATCCTTCGGGTTACCTGTTGCCAGACGAATAGCTGCTTTGAAGTCATTGGTTATTTTGGCATCAATCCCAAAGCGCATGCGAATGCGAAGCCGATTCACATTTTTTACCGTATTCAGAAAAGCTTTATTACCGGCCTTGAACAGGCCGCCTTTTTCATTGATAGCCTGCCAGTCATAATAACCTTGAGGATTATTATCTGGGCTAAAAAAATCACCTTCATAGCGCAAACGAAAGTCACCTTTGAATTTAAAACGCCGGATCCAGTCCGGCAGGGCATCGGGCATCCCCCAGCGTTCATTTTTTGCCTGTGCCATCACATCCGCCACCACATCTTCGTGCAATTCAGAACGCACCTGCTCACGTATTTGATCACGTACAAATTTCGGTACATAGGGTATTCGCACCACCCCTTTAGTACCTTCCGCCTGTTTTTTCTCTTTTTCTTTAAACTCTGTTTCGGCCTTGCGCTCAGCATCGGCAATCAAGGCCTTTGCCCTGGCCTCTGATAGAACCCCTTCTTTCACCAATGCATTAATCAACTCGACGGTTGTATTTTTTAACTTCAGTAGATCTTCCTGCTGACCAGCATAGGAGGAAGTTGCAAAAGTAACCAGCATCACAAACGGCAGAATGCGATAAACAGTTTTCATTATGTAATCCAGATATAAGTTTAAAACAAGAGATAATTAAATTCGTGAAGACAGGCGATATTTGATTGGCAGTCGCAAATCTTCCGGCATAGTTGCAGGAAAAGAGATGCCCTTAATCGTCGCAATCAATTTTTTATCAATATTTTTTCGCCCGGTTGATGTCACCAGCACTACCTTACTAACCTGCCCTGTCACATCAACCCAGACATTCGCCCTCACCGAGTAGGCAAAGCTTCGTAATTCATCAACCTGCGCTAGGGCATCTTCAATTTCATGTTGTAATTTACTGGCATAGACGATCTTTGGATCACCGGCACCACTGAGCAGACCACGCCCACCCTTGCGGCCAATCAATCCAAATGCATCACTGCCTGCACCCCCTTCTGCATCCAGGCCCAAATCTCCGGGCGGAGGCAAATCGGCTTCCGGTGGAATCTCATCCATCGGTTTTGGTTCAGGAATATCAACCTCATCCTGCTTTATCTTCTGCTCGGGCGGCTTCTTAATTTTCGGCGGCGGGGGTGGCGGTGGAGGGGGCTTGACCAGAGTAATTTGCTGTATTTTCTTTTCAGGCGCATGTTTGTTCGCCTCCATAAAATTTTTAATTAACAGGCTTGCGCCAAGACCCACCGCAACAACAAAGGCCACGCCCAGTATTCCAGGCAAGCGCTTTTTCCATTTGGGCGACAGCATGTGCTTTTACTTGACCAGTTTCTGCGTCACCAGCCCAATCTGGGTAATATCCAGATGTCCCAGCATATCCAGTACCTGCACGACCAGTTGGTACTGCACCTGGGCATCGCCTTTTACCACCACGGGAAGATCCGGATTGACTGCCTTATACTGACGTAACGTTGATTCCAGTTGATCAAGAGAAACCGGATACGTATCCAGATAAATAGTGCCATCAGCCGTAATGGTGATCGCCTTGGTTTGTGACTTGGCAATGCTGGGCGTATCACTGGCCTTGGGAAGATTAACCATGATCCCCTGCACCGTTGCCGTGGTCATGATGATAAATATTACCAACAGCACATAAGCCAAATCCAACATCGGTGTAATGTTGATTTCATCATAGGGTTCATTCTCAGCCTGCATTTTCATTCTGATATTCCTTTATCGTCGTCTAGCTGTGCTGTTCAGCAATTTTGGCGACGAATTCATCTACAAACACATGCATATCGGCCGAAATTTCCTTGATACGCGAACCCAGGTAGTTGTAACCAAACAGCGAAGGTATCGCCACTGCCAGACCGGCAACCGTTGCCGCCAGGGCGGCAGCAATTCCCGGTGCAATGGCATTAACATCAACATTGCCCGAGGCGGCAATTGCGGCAAAGGTAATCATGACTCCGACAACCGTTCCGAGTAGCCCCAGGAAGGGTCCACCGGAAATGGCAATCGTCAGCAACACCATCAGGCTATTGATCTTTTGATTTTCTCTTACCATGCTGGCGTCCATGGTGGCACGAATGGCATCAATAGCTTGCGGCGTCAGCGTTAGGGTAGCAGCACTGGCTCCCACCGCCTTGGGCATGCGATTGTGCATTTCCTGCACGCCTATGTGGTAAATCCGATAAATGTTTGAGTTTTCGAAATGGCTGTGTTTGCCTGACAAGGCCATCAGCAAGGGCGATTCCAAAACTTCATTGTCTTCATTTTTGCTATCATCAGCATCAAGGTTATCGACCTCCCCTGTACTAAGCCCGGTAAACTGCTTGAGGAATGCCCGGTTATCTTTCATGGTATTGGTGATCACAATCGTTTTGGACACCATTACCATCACACTAATGGCAAACATAACTATCAACACAATGATTACCACCCAACCATCGACTGTGACGTTCTGCATGGTGGTAACAAAATAGGAAGTGCTACCTTCATCACTGTCCTGCTGACCATCTTCACCATAAACAAGCACCGTTGAACCGGGTCCCTGGCCTTTGACCGCAAGCCGAATCATATCTTGCGTCAATGCTGTTTTTGTAATTTCCAGCTCATCCATTTCACCAATAAAACCTGGTTTGGTTTCGGCCTCGGCCTTCGTCTCGGCCTTGACACCCGTCTCGATGCTACTATCAGCGCCTACCGTAATTGCACCC
>JAADGZ010000155.1 GCA_013152045.1 Gammaproteobacteria bacterium | reverse complement strand
CGGGTTCGCGTTGGTACCGCACGATCTTCCTTGAAGAGATCAACCGCGACTATGTCCGCACCGCGCGTGCCAAGGGACTCTCTGAGCTGACAGTCCTGTTTCGGCATGTATTGAAAAACGCGATGATACCGATCCTCACCGGCGCGGTAGTGGTCATTCCTACTCTGTTTATGGGCAGTCTGCTGCTGGAGTCTTTTTTCGGTATCCCGGGTCTGGGTAGTTATACCATCGATGCTATTCGCAATCAGGATTTTGCTATTGTCCGTGCCATGGTTTTCCTCGGATCGGTGTTGTATATCTTTGGATTGATCCTAACGGATATTTCCTACACCCTGGTCGATCCACGGATTAGGCTGGATTGACGATGCAGGCCATGAGAAAAAAATTCTGGTTTGCGCCCTTACTCATTGTTTTTAGCGCGACTTTACTGCTGGTTCTATTGCCGGGGCTACTCGGGGTAAAGCCGGTGGTACTTTGGACCGATCGCTTTATTTATCTGTTAGTGGCAATGGGGATTTTTCTGGGTGCCTATATCCGCCACAAACCACACCTGCGCCTGCCCTGGCGGCATGTGTTGAACAACCGTCGGGCGTTGCTTGCGCTTGTTATTCTCTGTGCCTATATACTTGTCGGTTTGTTGGACTCGATTCATTATCGCCAGCCCCTGCCGGGTGAAAATGCTAATAATGGTGAAAAATTGTATTCGGTTGAGGTGTTCAGCGCACTTGATGGGGTGTTGTCTCACTTGCGTAAACACGTAGAAAAAACCTATTCATCGCCTTTTGCCTATCAGTTGTATGCCATGGAAACCATGGTTGCCAGTGATGGCAGTCAGTACCGGGCTTATCCGAGACTAAAATATGCTGCGGCATATCTGCAGGATCCGGCAAACCAGCGTGCTGAGGATATTTTATCCAAACTATTGCTTGGTGCAGCACAAGGGCTAATCATTATTGCTGTATTGTTTTTGTTGCTGTTGACTTATCTGGCTCGACGTCAATCTGTATCGTTTAAACAAGCCTGGCAGCAGTGCTGGCAAGCAGAATCCGCCGCGTCTCTGCGTGTGGTGTTGTACACTCTAGCGGTGCTGATTGTTCTCTCATCCATTGTCTGGAAACTGAGTTTTTTCTATCATGTATTTGGTACCGACAAGGTAGGACAAGATGTTCTTTATCTGACTCTAAAAAGCATTCGTACCGGCTTGGTAATCGGCACTCTAACGACTTTGATTATGCTGCCTTTCGCGATTCTGCTCGGCATTATGGCGGGCTATTTTCGCGGCTGGGTGGATGATCTGATTCAATATATCTATACCACGCTCAGCTCCGTGCCGGGCATACTGTTGATTGCTGCTGCGGTGTTGTCGATACAGGTGTATATGGCTAATCATCCTGAACTCTTTGAGTCAGTGCGGGATCAGGCGGATCTAAAACTACTGGCGCTGTGTGTGGTGTTAGGGATCACCAGTTGGACTGGACTCTGTCGTCTGCTACGCGGGGAAACCCTCAAACTTCGGGAAATGGATTACATCCAGGCGGCAACGGCTTTCGGCGTCGGTCACTTTACCATCATCGTTCGCCATCTGTTGCCCAATGTCCTGCATATCGTTCTGATCATGGTGGTGCTGGATTTCAGCGGCCTGGTACTGGCCGAGGCGGTGCTGTCCTATGTTGGCGTCGGCGTGGATCCTTCTACCATCAGTTGGGGCAATATGATCAATGGCGCGCGCCTGGAGTTGGCGCGTGAGCCGGTGGTTTGGTGGTCACTGGTGGCCGCTTTTGTGTTTATGTTTACCTTAGTGTTGGCGGCCAACCTGTTTTCTGATGCGGTGCGGGATGCCTTCGATCCGCGTCTGACTCTGCGGGGTAAATCCTGATGGCCGATAAAAGCTCGGCCAACTTACTTAGCGTGAAGGAGCTAAGTACCTGGTTTGAAGCGGGAGAAAGCCCGTTTCGCGTGGTCGATAAAGTCAGTTTTGATATTCGCAACGGTGAGACCTTCGCCCTGTTGGGCGAATCTGGTTGCGGTAAGTCGATGACGGCCCTGTCGTTGATGCAACTGGTGCCTTCGCCTGCCGGACGCATTGTCGCAGGCAGCGTACTGTTTCAGGATCAAGATCTGTTGCAGTATTCCGAGCAGAAGATGCGCCATGTTCGCGGTCAGCGTATGGCGATGATTTTTCAGGAACCCATGACTTCACTCAATCCGGTAATGACTATCGGTGAGCAGATCGTCGAGGTTTTGCGCCTGAACGGGAAGCAAAAAAAGATTCAGGCCGAAGTGATTCGTACCCTGGCGGCAGTGGGCATTCCCGATCCGAGTCGCCGCTTGAATGACTATCCGCACCAATTGTCCGGGGGCATGAAACAGCGAGTGATGATTGCCATAGCACTTGCGGCTAAACCTGATTTACTGATTGCCGATGAGCCGACTACGGCGTTAGATGTAACCATTCAGGCGCAGGTGCTGGATTTGCTCAAGGACATCCAGCAGCGGACCGGTATGGCCATCCTGCTTATTACCCATGATCTTGGCATTGTCGCGGATCGCGTGGATCGGTTGGCCGTGATGTATGCCGGACAGATCATTGAACAGGCAACGCGGCAACAGTTTTTTTCAGCCTCGGCCCATCCTTATTCGCGCAAACTGTTCGCCGCCCTGCCGGGTATGCACAAGCGTGATACGCAGCTTGAAACTATTCATGGCAATGTACCACCGTTGAATACAGAATTTAAAGGCTGCCGGTTTGCGGATCGTTGTGAACAGGCACATGCTCCCTGTGAGAATGAAATACCCGATTGGCATAGCCTGGCCAACGGCCATCGGGTGCGTTGCCATTTATACATTAATCGCGTTGCGGTAGATGAACGTGTATTCGTCTCCACCGCTAAACCGATTATGACTAAAAATAGAACGGCACAGGCTGTGGTTATGCAGGCGCGTGATCTTAAGGTGCATTTCCCTATTCGCAAGGGTTTGTTCAAACGCATAGTTGGCCATGTCTATGCCGTTGATGGCATCGATCTAAAACTGCGTCAGGGGCAGACGTTGGCTTTGGTCGGGGAGTCGGGTTGTGGCAAGACTACAGCGGGCAAGGCCCTGCTACAATTAATCCGACCCAGTGCCGGTTCGGTGCAACTAGAGGAGCAGGAACTGACGAGCCTTAAAGGCAAGCCTTTGCGCCGCTTGCGGGCGCACTTTCAGATCATTTTTCAGGATCCTTTTTCATCACTGAACCCGCGCATGATGGTGGGAGAAATTTTACAGGAAGGTATGCGCGCCCAGCATATCGCCAGCAGCCAGCAGCAAGGTCAAGCCATGATTGACAGCTTGTTGCAACAGGTAGGTATGCCGCTTGATGCCCAATACCGTTATCCGCACGAGTTTTCTGGCGGCCAGCGTCAGCGCATCAGCATTGCGCGGGCACTGGCAGTCAGGCCTGACGTGATCGTCTGTGATGAACCCACCAGTGCGCTGGATGTTTCCGTACAGGCGCAGACTCTCAACCTATTAAAAAAATTACAGCTTGAGTTGGGAATCAGTTATCTTTTTATCACGCATAATATCTCTGTGGTTGAATATCTGGCACATGAGATCGCAGTAATGTATCTTGGTCGCATTGTTGAAAAAGGTCCGGCAGAAAAGGTTCTGCTTTCTCCGCGACACCCCTACACTGAAGCTCTGCTCTCCGCAGTACCTATCATCGAGAATAAATCAAAAGCCTTTAGCCCGCGTGAAGCAATCCGCCTTGAAGGCGAATTGCCTTCGCCGATTTATCCACCTCAGGGCTGTCATTTCCATCCCCGCTGCCCGCAGGTCATGGATCAATGTCGGCAAACGTACCCACCGGTTTCTATTCTGGACGGGGAACATGAAGTGCGTTGTCATTTGCTCACAAAATAAACCTAGACTGACTAAATACGTATTTCGAATTCCTGTCCACTACCAAGCTTTATGTTCGTGGTGAGCCCTTCGACAAGCTCAGGGCGAACGGTTTTACTGAACAGGAATTCGGAACACTTATTTAGAGTCAAGTTCAATCGTTTTCCTGTTCAGGCCAAAAAATGCGATTGAACTGTAACAGACATTGCTGCCTGGTTAATTTATAATCTTTTTCTCTGGTTCCCACGCGGGAGCGTGGGAACCAGAAATCACAACATGATGGCGCAGAGATGAGGGTGATGGTATCTACAAAAGCTTATATAAAGTGCCAGGAACGGGAAGAGAACAATGAGGCTGGCAGGTTGTTTAACTGGCACCATAGCCCCTTTCAGGGGTTTTCATCATACCACCCGCTCTGGCGGGTGGTATTTGATAAAAACTAAAAACAAAGGATTAATATGACTGTTTTTGATTCGATAATATTAGGGGTTATAGAAGGCTTTACGGAGTTTTTGCCCATATCTTCAACCGGGCACCTTATTGTCGCCAGCCATTTTTTAGGCATAGAGCAAACTAGTGTCACCAAGGCCTATGAAGTCATTATTCAATTTGCCGCCATTTTGGCTGTAGTTTTTAATTATAGAGATAAATTCACGTTACAAAAAATAGATTTATGGAAAAAAATAATTCTGGCATTTCTACCCATTGGCGTGGTGGGGTTTGTTTTTTCGCATCAAATAAAAGAACTCTTTAGTATAGAGATAGTCGCGACTATGTTTATAGTCGGTGGCATCGTTTTTTTGCTAGTTGAAAAGTTTTTTATCCCGAATGAAGTCAAACTGATTGATGATGTTGAAAAAGTCACGTTTAAGCAATCTTTATGGATCGGGCTTGCCCAGGTGTTTGCTCTTATTCCCGGAACTAGCCGGGCGGGTTCAACTATAATAGGTGCTTTGCTGGTGGGTTTAAGCCGCAAGGCAAGTGCTGAATTTAGTTTTTTATTGGCTTTCCCCGTTATGGGTGCCGTTACCGCCTACGATCTGCTGAAACACTATCATGAGTTTAGTGATGCAAATATTATGAATTTGGCCGTTGGCTTTGTCGTGGCCTTTCTAGTTGCATATTTGACTATAAAACTATTCCTGGTATTTCTAGAAAGATTCACCTTTGTAGCCTTTGGCATTTACCGGATATTTTTTGGTGTGATTTTGCTTTTATGGTTTAATTCGTAATATGCTATTGTGTTTGTACGAATGGTGTGAGTGCAGAAAAACTGGGGTTACAGCCAAAAGTCAGCTATTATCCACCCATGAAATTTTTTCCCCTTAGCTCGGTGAAGCTTGTTTTTCTATTCGCTCTGATTCTGCTGCAGGTTCTGCCGGTCAACGCTGAGGTACAGAAATTCACTGATGATAATAGTGGCCTGTTGTCCTGGAAAGCGCAACATCCGGGCTTTAGCCTGCAATTTATCCAGCTGTTACCGGATTATGTGCGTGCAGTTTATAGCGCAAGGGGCTTGCCTAACAAGGTGGTGGAGCTGATGGCGAGTTACTGTATTTTTGGCACCATTATCAAGAATGAATCCGATCAAGCGCTGAGTTATCGGGTAGCTGACTGGCGTTATGTCACCCAGGATGGGCAATCACATCCGGTCAAGACCAAAACTCAGTGGCTCAAAGAATGGCGGAGCATGGGAGTGACATTTCGATTTTCCCTGCTACCCGACGAGCAAACTTTTGCACCGGGTGACTGGAGCCAGGGTTTTACTACCCTGGCTTTGCCGCCGGATACGCAGGTTGCTCTGCATTATTTCTGGACTCTGCAAGGTAAGAAACATGAAGGCGTTTTTAAAAACCTGCGTTGCGCACCGGCCAAAGCGCCGCGTTCCTAGCCTGCGCTTATTGAGCGTGCTGTTACTGAGCCTGTCTTTGCCCATCACGGTGGTGCAGGCAGCATTTCCGGCTGCACCCAAACTTAGCCATGCACTGACAAAGCTAAAGACACCGGTACTTGCGCCTGATTTTAGCCTCAAGAACATGGATGGCGAGTCACGATCACTCAGTGACTATCGGGGTAAGGTTGTTATGCTGAATTTCTGGGCCACCTGGTGCCCGCCCTGTCGGCATGAAATTCCTTCGATGGAATCCATCTATCAGGATCTGAAAGAGCAGGGTTTTGTAGTGCTGGGGGTCAACCAGTTTGAGGATCCTGACCATGTGTTTTCCTATATGGGTCAGCTCAGCGTGTTTCCAAATTTTCCTATTCTGTTTGATCGTAAAGGCAAAGTTTCAGAGCTGTATGGCGTCAAAGGTATGCCAACTACGCTGCTCATCGACAAGCAGGGACGGGTCGTCTATCGTGCTGTTGGCGGGCGTGATTTCGACCACCCGGCAGTACGTAAATTGGTGCATGAACTGTTGGGAAAATAGCGCAAGTTCGGGCTAAATAAAAGTTCTTAAAAACCTGATCATTCTTTAACTTCCACCTTCGTGGTACGTTTCCTTCGACAATGCTTTCGCTCAGCTTGAGCATCGCCAACGGGAACCAAAAATATGCTTTTATGTCACTGTTGGCACCCTGAAATTATTATAGGGATTTAAAATGCTCCTGTTTGGAAAATCTATAATACCTGTGCCTGTCTTTAAATTAATTCTTGTGAATCTTCTGGAACGTTCTATTCTTTAGCTTGAATTGTTGTCTATGCGCTTATTCTTAGTCAAATTGTGGGATTTAATACAGATAACTTGTAGCATTTGATACAGGTCAAGGAGAGCTAAAAGCGTTATGACGGAAAATTATGTCTTACAAATTGTAGTGAGTCAGC
>JAADGZ010000202.1 GCA_013152045.1 Gammaproteobacteria bacterium | reverse complement strand
TCATGAATGTTCGCAGTTTTAGCTTTATTTTTATTCTTTTTTTCAGTTTAACCATCACCTCTTTCGCACAACAAAAAGGCAACTCGCTGCTCTGGGCTGGCTGCGGCATTACCAAGAAAGCCTTCATGAAAGAACTGGCCAGTGCTTACACAAAAAAAACCGGCATACAGATCACCCTGGAAGGCGGTGGCGCCACCCGTGGAATCCGTGATGCCGTCGCCGGCAAGATAGATATCGGCGGCACCTGCCGCATGAGTCTACCCTCCTCACAGAAATCTGAACTCTATGCCACCCTGTATCCAGTCGCCTGGGATGCGCTAGCCATCATTGCCCACCCCTCCAATCCGGTAAATAATCTGAGCATGCAACAGATACGGTCCATCTACACGGGTAAAATAACAAACTGGAAACAGCTTGGTGGACGGGATGCAGAAATACATCTCTATATCCGCCATGGAAAAATATCCGGCGTGGGCTATGCTATTCGCCAGTATATTTTTAAGGACAGCGGCATGGAATTCAAAAGTTCGCACATTGTCCGATCATCCGGACCGCTGGAAAAAGCCTGCGAAAAAGATCCTGATGCGCTGGGCATTACAGGCATCAGTAGCGCACGTAAACGCAAGGTCAAGATACTTAAATTCGATGGCAAGTCACCCAGCTATGAAAACGTTAAGAATGGCAGCTACGGCCTCTACCGTCCGCTCTATCTGGTTACCAGCCCACGCCCATCCCAACGGGTAAAGGACTTTATCACATTCGCCTCATCCAGCGAGGGGCGTAAGATCATTCGAGAAAACAACACCGTGCCTTATCTCGATGCGCCACAACTGATGGCGAAGATGCTGATCTACGGCTTTGATGTGAAATAGATACAGGCGTTAAACGCAAAGACGCGGAGACGCAAAGGTCGCAAAGCTTTATTTCTTTGCGTTTGATTTTAATTCTCTCGTTCCCACGCTCCTGCGTGGAAACGGATATCTGAATCAGCGTATCAATTAACGTATGGGTTCCCACGCGGGAGCGTGGGAACCAGAAAAACTCTGCGTCTCCGCGACTCTGCGTCCTCTGCGTTTATTACCTGCACCAACCATATACTTGCCTAGTCAACTACCGACTCAGAAGCAATCCTGTGGATGCTCAAATCCGCACCTCGATATTCTTCTTCCTGGGTCAGGCGGATACCTATGGTTGATTTGAGTACGCCGTAGATTACCAAGCCGCCGGTCAGTGCAATCGCAATCCCTATCAGCGTTCCAGCCAGTTGCCCCATGAAGGTCACGCCGCCAAGTCCACCTAATGCGGTCGCTCCGAAAATGCCAGCTGCAATCCCGCCCCAGGCACCGCAAAGTCCGTGCAGGGGCCAGACGCCGAGGACATCATCCACCTTCCACTTGTTCTGGCAGAGGGTAAAGCTCCAGACAAACAAAGCGCCTGCAACCGCGCCGGTGATCAGCGCACCCAGCGGATGCATAATGTCAGAACCGGCGCAGACCGCTACCAATCCCGCCAGGGGGCCATTATGCACAAAACCGGGATCGTTACGTCCAGCCACTAGTGCCGCCAGAATGCCGCCGACCATGGCCATCAGTGAATTGACTGCCACCAGTCCGCTTACCGCATTCAGCGTTTGCGCCGACATCACGTTGAAGCCAAACCAGCCCACGGTGAGCACCCAGGCTCCCAGGGCCAGAAAGGGAATACTTGACGGTGGATGTGCTGCGACAATCTCGCCCTCTGCGTTATAGCGACCGTGGCGATGCCCCAGCAATACCACCGCGCCCAGCGCAATCCAACCGCCCATAGCATGCACCACCACCGAGCCGGCAAAGTCGTGAAATTCAGCACCAAAGGTTGCGCCAATCCAGCTTTGAACGTCGAAATTACCGTTCCAGACGATGCCTTCGAAAAAGGGATAAACCAGCGCCACAATGATAAAGGTAGCCACAAGCTGCGGTATAAAACTGGCCCGTTCCGCAATGCCACCGGAAATAATTGCAGGAATTGCTGCGGCAAAGGTCAACAGGAAGAAAAATTTGACCAATTCATAACCGCTTTTTTCAGTCAGTACCTGGGCGCTTTCAAAAAAATCCAGACCGTAGGCGACCCAGTAGCCGATAAAAAAATAGGCAATGGTCGATACAGCAAAGTCACTGATAATCTTGACCAGCGCATTGACCTGATTCTTCTTGCGTACTGTTCCCACTTCAAGAAAGGCAAAACCAGAATGCATGGCCAGCACCATGATCGCGCCCAGCAGGATAAACAGCACATCGGCAGCAGTATTAGTATTTCCCATGAAAACCCCTGTTATGCTTTATTAATGAACTATACGGGGTTCACCTGCACCAAAATTATCCGTTAAACTGGCTATTCTGCCCAACTCCATCAAAGCTGCGCCCCGAAAGGGGTCAATTATCACCTCTGCCTGTAAGGCTTGCAACATTCCGGTGCGATCAGATTTTGTCTTTTTACTTACATTTTTCATTATCTTTGGCATCCTGCCAGGCGGCTTCCATCTGATCGAGGCTGGCCTGGGCAAAGCCATCGGCGCCATCCAGGACATCCTCCACATGGGCAAAACGCGACTCGAAACGCCGATTGGCCTGACGTAACGAGGTTTCCGGATCCATGCCCGTATGACGAGCCAGATTCACCACGGCAAACAGCAGATCGCCAATCTCATGTTGCATTCGATCCGCCGCCACCGGCTCTTCCAGTTCCGCTTCCACTTCGGCGATTTCTTCCTCAACCTTGGCCAGTACTCCCTGAATGTCTGGCCAGTCAAAGCCCACCCGTGCGGCGCGTTTCTGTAATTTCAGCGCCCGGGTCAAGGCCGGCAGCGCCGAACTCACCCCATCCAGTATTCGATTTTTTTCTGTAACTGATTTTTCCGCCCGCTCGCCCGCCTTGAGCCGTTCCCAGGCCTCGCTCTGCTCGGCTACCGAAGCAACCTTTTCACCGGCAAAGACATGGGGGTGGCGACGGATCAGTTTGTCGCTGATGGTGCGACAGATCCGGGCAAAATCAAAAAGCCCTTCTTCCTCAGCAATGCGAGCATAGAACACCACCTGAAACAGCAGATCACCTAGTTCGTCTGCCAGCTCGTCAACAGCGCCCATCTCAATCGCCTCCGCTACTTCGTAGGCTTCTTCAAGAGTATGGGGAATAAGGCTTTGAAAGGTTTGCTGCTGATCCCAGGGACAACCGGACGCGGGATCACGCAGACGCTGCATGATATCCAGCAATTCATCAATCGGGGAGGACATAATATTCCAGAAAATAGTGAGCCTGCCGCAACATACCGCAGCCAGAGGATCATTTCAAAGCGCGCGGCTAACTCAGACCGGGTAGGCGCGTGGCAGGATCACTTCCAGAGCGTCGCTGAAAAGCGGGCCGGCTTTCTTGGAGACCGTCTCGATAACACTGGCATCAACCGACAGCACATCCCAGATCCGTTCATCAACCGGCTGAATCATTATGTCCATATCCACATCCAGACCTTCTTCCGCCACACCGGTAATGCTGTTGGCTAAATGTATCATAGCCGCATCCATCAGGCTTTCTGTAGCATCGCTGGGATGGTGATGAAAATACACGGCATCGCATAGCGTGGGTGGCATTTTCCATTCCCGTAACAGTGCTCCACCTACATCGGCATGGTCGAAGCCCAGCTCCTGCTGCTCGATTTCATAATCAAAACGCTGTTCATCTGCGACCCGCTGTTTAATAATTTTCATTTGCTCCGGCAAGCGGTGGGCGATGATTAGTTTGCCAATATCGTGCAACAGACCGGCGACAAATAGGCGTTCACTGTGCAATACCTTGCACTCTTCAGCAACCAGTTGTGCAACCACACCACAATAGACACTGTGACGCCAGAAATGCACGCGGTTAAGCACCTCGGTAGGAATTTTGGAAAAGGTTTCCACCGCTGAAGCGGCCAGTACCAAGCCACGCAGTTCGCGCAGGCCAATGACGGTCACCGCGCGGGAGACGGTTTCAATTTTGGAGGGAAAACCATAAAACGAACTGTTGACGATCTTCAGCAAACGCGCAGTAAGCCCGGTATCACGGCTGATTACCTGCCCCAGCTCTTTAGCCGAAGTCGAGGGATCCTCCATCATTTCATTCACTCGTAAACATACCTCAGGCAGGGATACCAGCCTGATTACACCCGTCACCAAATCTTGAGGAGTCATAAGAAAAGCGTACCGCAATTGAACTAAAGACAACCTTATATAACGACATCTGCGTTAAGCAGCTTTAGTTTAATTGCGTCTCCGCCAAAGAAATTAACTAACTTTCGTCAGCCTACGAGACTCACTCTAGAACATCGTTGACGATATCATGCAGCATCTTTTCCACCACCTGCAGAGCCTTTTTTGATGCCGGGCTACCCACCGGCAGCGGCCGACGATAGGCCAGGTAGACCTTGTTTTTTTCACCGGGCAGGGTGTAAATTGAAATGATATAGGGGCAAAACACAATATTACGGGGATCGGCTTCCATCATGTGCCGGGAAATCACCGAGCTGCAAAACTCCAGCGATTCAGCCCTTGCGAAGATCTGTTTGCCACCAACATCCTTGCGTGTACGCGCCAGCATATTGCCGATATGAGAGACATTGTTGATGATCATACCTCGATCGGTAATCGCCATTTCCAGATCATCACGTACATCGGCATAATTTCCCTCGACGGAAAACAACCGCATATGCTCATCCTGCTTGTCCTGGGCCGAGGCAGGCAGGACAAACGTACATAAAAAAATCGATAGAATGAAATAACGCACTTTTAACTCCTTGATATCTTGTCACAATTCACTTGTGACACTAATGTTAGCGAATTCAGTGCCGATAGCCACAAATATAGTGGAAATAATCCAGAATTAACGACCTGCCTCCTGCGTTATTTATGCCACATTCCTAGGATTTGCTCCAGCACCCGATTTATACTGTTTCAGCATAACGTAAGACGAACGATGTTGTATTAAAATTTCGTAAATACCAAAATGAACGAACAAACAATTAAACCTAGAATACTTGCCGTTGATGATTCAAGGGTGATGCGTAAAGCCATGACCAAGGTGCTGGGCAAGGATTATGATGTGGTGGAAGCAGGTGATGGTGAAGATGCCTGGACTATTCTGACCAACGATGTGGATATTCAGATCGTATTTACCGATCTGTCCATGCCCTACCTGGATGGCTTCGGCTTGCTGCAACGCATGCGTAACTCTGAAGATCAGCGTTTTCAGAATATGCCGGTTGTCATTATCACGGGCAAGGAAGATGATAATAAAACCAAGGAACGCGCCCTCAATATGGGTGCCAGTGACTTCATCACCAAACCTTTTGACTCTGTGCAACTCAAGGCGCGCGCCAAAGCCCATATCAATTTCGAACGAACCAGCAAGAAACTTGATGAAACATCAAACAAGCTGGAACAACAGGCCACCATTGACGAACTCACCGGACTTGGCGGCCGGCATTATTTCTGGAAAGCCGGCGCAGAGGCCGTTTCCTACAGTCGCCGTCATGGCGACCAGTTCATCATCCTGCGCATGGACATCGATGATTTCAATACCATCTTTATCAACAATGGCAAACTTTTTGCTGACCGGGTGTTACGTCAAACTGGCGCGGGGCTGTCACAGCTAGTGCGCAAAGAAGACATGGTCGCCCGTATTGGCTTGGCCCGATTCGTGATGCTACTACGCGATACGGATATTGAAAGCGCCATGCAACTGGCTAAACGTCTATCACAGAAAATCAACGCGATTAAGTTCGAAAGCGGCCGCCATAGTCTTAACATTACCGTCAGTATTGGCATGTTCGAACCGCGGATAAACAAACAATCGACGATTGAAGAGCTGGTGGCTGAAACTGAAAAATATCTGCAAAAAGCAGTGGAAGCCGGGGCCAATCAGCTGGTCATCAAGTCCCTGCGCAAAGATTATAGCCGCAAAAAAATGGACATCAGCACCGCCCTGCAATTAATCGAAGAAGGCAATACCGAATTTATTGACCACCACCGGCTGTTACTCACCCGACAGCTCTATCCTCTGCTGGCCTTCCTGGCCGGGGATGCCGATAGCAGGCTGCTTGAACCGCTACAACAGTTAAAACTGGCGCTGGGCCACTATGAAGAAAAATTGGCGCACCCGGATGAGCACAAATAGATATGGTTCTGCAATCGGTAGGATACGCCGTTACGAATATCGTTGGGTTTCGCTTCGCTCTACCCAACCTACGCACAACTTTATTTTTTTCTCTCTCGTTCCCACGCGGGAGCGTGGGAACCAGAAAATATCTACGCACGGCTATGTTTTTTTACGATGCCAGAATTAACCGTCAAAACGCGTGAATACCAACGTGGCATTAGTGCCGCCGAAACCAAAGCTGTTGGACATGACGCAGTTGAGCGTCTTATCATCCAGTCGTTCACGCACGATAGGCATGCCTTCGGCTTCCGGCATTAGTTCTGTAATATTGGCCGAGGCGGCAATAAAATTGTTTTCCATCATCAGCAGGGAATAAATTGCTTCATTGACACCGGCTGCGCCCAGTGCATGACCGGTCAGTGACTTGGTCGAAGCAATGAGGGGAATTTTATCGCCAAAGACATTACTAATAGCTCGCAACTCCGGCGGATCACCAGCCGGGGTGCTGGTACCATGAGAATTGATATAGTCGACCGGCAGATCCACCGTGTCCAA
>JAADGZ010000303.1 GCA_013152045.1 Gammaproteobacteria bacterium | reverse complement strand
ACCTGTTCCGGACTCATGCGCAGCTTGCTTTTCATATGAATGGGCGAGGTGGCAATAAAGGTATGAATACGCCCTGAATTAGCTGGTTTAAGGGCTTCACCAACGCGTTCGATATCCTTGTCCAGCGCTCGCGCCAAACCACAGATGGTACTGTCTTTGACGACCTCGGCTACGGCTTTCACCGCTTCAAAATCACCCACACTGGCAATCGGGAAACCGGCTTCAATCACATCGACGTGCATTTTTTCCAACGCCCGGGCGATACGCACCTTTTCGTCCATGGTCATGGAGGCGCCGGGACTCTGCTCACCGTCACGCAAGGTAGTATCAAAAATAATCAATTTATCGGCTGTCGTATTTGTCTCTGACATTTCAAATCTCCTGCACGGACGCCATTATGCCATGCGCGCCCGCAAAAGCTACGCACTCTCATACTATGAGAATGTGCGTGATAAAACAAAATTGGGTTTATGTGCGCGTATTCCCGCGCGAGGAATTAAATAGTTGCCCGGCCGGGCAGTAGTCGTAGAGAGAGCAGGCAAAAGGAGACAGCTGTCGCCCCATGCTGGGCAGACATCATATGGATTTGATTATTATATTGATTGCCTGTGATCATGATTAATATTCTCTGCTCACAACTATAGCGGTAATCCATTCATTTTTCAAAGTCATCGCCATTATTTTTTTTAACGTCCTCGGACTGGATCTCACTGCTGCGTTGAACCCGGCGCTCACCCCGCCGTTGACGCAATAATATCAGGGTCCAGATCGGGCCGGACAGGGCATAAAGCAAAAAGACCGAAAACAGAACAACCGGCGGATCATAAGACACGAGAACAATCACCAGGACGATAAACAAGACGCTGACAAACGGTACACGATCCTTGAAATTGATACCTTTGAAGCTGTGATAGCGTACATTGCTGACCATCAACAATCCCATTGACAAGGTCAAAGTCCAGGCGAACAAATTGACAGCCTTACCCTGCAGGCCATAGTCATTGCCCACCCAGACCATACCGGCAACGATCGCTGCCGCAGCCGGACTGGCCAACCCCTGGAAATAACGTTTGTCGGCAGTCCCCACCTGGGTATTGAAACGCGCCAAACGTAAAGCCGCACCAGCGGTGTAAACAAAAGCCGCCAGCCAGCCAGCTTTGCCCATTTCCGACAGCGCCCACTGATAGATCACCAGCGATGGCGCCAAACCGAATGACACCATATCGGAAAGGCTGTCGTATTCAGCACCAAAGTCGCTCTGGGTATTGGTCAGGCGCGCCACCCGGCCATCCAGGCCATCGAGCAACATGGCCACAAAGATGGCTATGGCCGCCGCTTCAAAACGGCTCTGCATAGCCGCAACAATAGCGTAAAAACCAGAGAACAGGGCCGCCGTGGTAAACAAATTCGGCAGCAGGTAGATGCCGCGGTGACGATGTGGTTTGTGTCTGAGCTCAGTCATAGCAGGAGCATAACCCGTTTTGCCAGTGCATATAAGTCTATGAATTACGTGTTTTACATTCCAGCCGAGGTAAGACCGTTGACGCTAAGCCCTTCGGTCCTAGGAAACCTTTTTGTGAAACTTGATAATATACTTTTAACTCGGTGTCCGGTGAATGAATTGTGCGAGGATAGATTCTCCACCCCAGACCTTATCCCCCACACTGACTTTCGCCGGGCAATCAGCCGGTAGATAAACATCCAGCTGCGCTCCCAGTGGAATATAGCCGCAGCGCCGTCCCTGACCCACGCGATCGCCGGTCGAAAGATAGCAAGCAATGCGACCCAAAAAACGCCCTGGGTGCAGGGCCAGCACCACATCATCCTCTTCATCCGTCTGTAACCAGACCGCATGGGTATGACCGCTGCCACGGGGAATAGTCTCGTCCATCCAGTGTTGGATGATGTTACCTTCGGTGACACTGCGCAGGGTAAAGGTACCGTACAATGGCATGAGGATACTGATTTTTAGCGAATCACGCGACAGGTAGGGATCTTTGGTATTTTCAATAGCAATGACTTTACCATCCACTGGTGCGACGATGCCCAGCGGCGAGGCCGGTGTGCTGCGTTGCGGATCCCGCAACAGCCAGCCGAGCGCCAGCACCAGCAACCAGGATGGCCAGGTAATGCCGCCATAAAAAACCTGCAGCAGTAAGGCGCCAAAAATGGCGGCAATAAGGAGGGGCATACCCTCTTTTGCGATAGATGAATGCTGGCTTACCGGCATGGCCGACAGTCCGTGGCTAGTTAATTATTAGGGATAAAAGAACAGCCCGTGTTTATAACACAGGCTGTTTCGCTTTTTTACTAGTTTTTGCTGGTATCCACGATTTTCTCAATCCAGGGCATCATCTTGCGCAATTCTGCCCCCACCTGTTCGATAGGATGCTCGGCATTCAGGCGTCGGTATGCGGTCATCTCGGGGTAGTTGGCCTGACCTTCCAGAATGAAGCGCTTGGCGTACTCACCCGTCTGGATGTTGTGCAAAGCTTCTTTCATCGCCCAGCGACTTTCATCATTAATAATCTGGGGGCCGGTGACATATTCACCATACTCGGCATTATTGGAGATGGAGTAGTTCATATTGGCGATGCCGCCTTCATACATCAGGTCAACGATTAGTTTGAGTTCGTGCAGACATTCAAAATAGGCCATTTCCGGCGCATAACCGGCTTCCACCAGGGTTTCAAAACCGGCTTTGACCAGCTCGACCGCACCACCACAGAGCACAGCCTGTTCACCAAACAAATCAGTTTCGGTTTCATCTTTAAAGCTGGTTTCAATAATGCCGGTGCGTCCGCCGCCGATAGCCGACGCATAAGACAGGGCAATATCTTTCGCCTTGCCACTGGCATCCTGATAAATCGCAATCAAATCCGGAATTCCGCCACCCTTGACGAACTCGGTACGTACCGTATGTCCCGGTGCCTTGGGTGCAATCATGATTACGTCCAGATCTTTACGCGGCACAACCTGGTTGTAATGAATACTGAAACCGTGGGCGAAAGCCAGTACCGCACCCTGCTTCAAATTAGGTTCAATATCCTGTTTGTAAAGCTGTGACTGGAATTCATCCGGCGTCAGCACCATCACCAGATCGGCAGCCTTGACTGCTTCGGCCGTACCTTTAACGGTTAGACCTGCATTTTCGGCCTTGGCTACCGAAGCAGAACCCGCACGCAGGGCAACCGTGACATCAACGCCGGAGTCCTTGAGATTGTTGGCATGGGCGTGACCCTGTGAACCGTAACCAATGATGGTCACTTTCAGGCCTTTGATGATGGAAAGATCACAATCTTTATCGTAATAGATATTCATTAAACTATTCCTGTATCTGTTATATAAGGTAAATAATGTCTAATCTGAATTACACTCGCAGGGATTTTCCGCCCCGCGCAATTCCGGTTGCACCCGAACGCACTGTTTCAAGGATACTGCTCTGATCGATGGTCTGCAGAAAAGCATCCAGCTTGTCACCCGATCCGGTCAGTTCGATGACATAGGTCTTATCGGTTACATCCAGCACAGTGCCGTTAAAAATATCCGCCATGCGTTTGAGTTCTTCACGCTGCTCAGCGTTGGCCGCCTGCACTTTGACCATCATCAACTCACGTTCGATATGCACACCTTCACTGATGTCCGCCAGTTTGACGATATCAATCAGCTTATTGAGCTGTTTTTTGATCTGTTCGATCACATTGTCCGACCCCCGAGTCACCAGGGTCATACGTGACAGCGATGAATCTTCGGTCGGCGCGACAGTCAGGGATTCAATATTGTATCCACGCGCGGAAAATAAGCCAGCGACGCGTGACAGCGCACCAGCCTCATTTTCCATCAATAATGAAATAATATGACGCATCTCAGGCTAACTCTCTTTCTTGCATTTCATGATGGCCCTTACCGGCTGCAATCATGGGATAAACATTTTCAGTCTGATCAGTAACAAAATCCATAAAGACCAGACTGTCCTTCATAGCAAAGGCTTCTTTCAGAGCACCTTCCACATCTTCTGGTTTTTCGATACGCACGCCAACATGGCCATAGCTTTCTGCCAACTTGACGAAATCCGGCAAGGCGTCCAGATACGAGTGCGAATAGCGGCTTTCATAGAAAAATTCCTGCCACTGACGCACCATACCCATGTAGCGATTATTCAGACAAATGATCTTGAGCGGCAGATCAAGCTGACGCGCGGTCGATAACTCCTGAATACACATCTGAATACTGGCCTCGCCGGTGACACAGGCCACCGTCGCATCACGATGCGCCAGCTGTACACCAATCGCAGCCGGCAAGCCAAAGCCCATGGTCCCCAGACCGCCGGAGTTGATCCAGCGACGCGGTTTATCGAACTTGTAGAACTGCGCGGTAAACATCTGATGCTGACCCACATCGGAAGTGACGAAAGCATCGCCGCCAGTCACTTCATAGAGTTTTTCAACCACGTACTGGGGTTTGATCAGCTCACTGCCACGATCATACTGCAGACAGTCCCTGCCGCGCCACTGGCCAATCTGATTCCACCATTTTTTCAACGCCGTGGCATCATTTTCTTTATTTGCGGCATCCAGTTCCCGAGTCAGATCACTGACTACCTGCTTGATATCGCCAACGATGGGCACATCGATTCGGACATTCTTGGAAATCGAGGCTGGATCGATATCTACATGGATGATTTTCGCATGCGGACAGAATTTTTTCAGATCACCAGTGACCCGATCATCAAAGCGTGCGCCGATCGCAAGCAGCACGTCACAGTCATGCATGGCCATATTGGCCTCATAGGTGCCATGCATACCCAGCATACCGACAAACTGCGGATCGGTGGCTGGGAACCCGCCCAGGCCCATCAGGGTATTGGTAACGGGAAACCCCAATCTGCGACAAAACGCGGTAAATTCCGTCGCCGCATTACTCAATACCACGCCGCCGCCGGAATAAACCATCGGCCGTTTCGCCGACAGGATCAACTCAACGGCTTTACTAATCTGCCCCGGGTGACCTTTCACCGTCGGCTGATAAGAGCGCATGCTGAAATCTTCCGGATAACTATACGGAATTTTCACCGCTGGATCAGTAATGTCTTTGGGAATGTCAACCACCACCGGACCCGGTCGCCCGGTGGTGGCAATATAAAAGGCCTTGCGCAAGGTGCTGGCCAGATCCTTTACATCTTTAACCAGGAAATTATGTTTGACGCAGGGGCGAGTAATACCGACCGAATCAACTTCCTGAAAGGCATCACTGCCAATAAGCGGGCTGGCAACCTGTGCGGTCACCACCACCAGCGGAATGGAATCCATATAGGCAGTGGCAATGCCGGTTACGGCATTGGTCGCGCCCGGACCGGAGGTCACCAACGCCACCCCCGGCTTGCCAGTCGAACGGGCAAAACCGTCAGCCGCATGCACCGCGCCCTGCTCATGACGGGCAAGGATATGCTTGACCTTTTCCTGTCGAAAAATGGCATCATAGATATGCAGGGCAGCACCGCCCGGATAACCAAATACAAATTCAACACCTTCATCCTGTAAAAACTGGACAAGGATATCGCCACCACCAAGTTTCACGTCTACTTCTCCCGCATGATCGGTATTTGACACAGCAGACAGATAAGTGCCCCAGCCGCATCGTATTCACGAAACTGCATATTATAATCAGTCAAGCCGGATAATTGCACTAAATTACTCGATGCCTGAACAAAAATCGACAATTCTGTCCATCTACGCAAGCTTTTATAACGCAAAAAATAGCCCGCAAGCGGAAAAGTGTGGTTAAGTCCACATTACACAGACAAGGCCGGTTCAGACGGGAACTGTTATGGTATACACTTAAAAATAAGTCTAAAATTCAGAATACTACGGACCCAATACGTACTAAAGTGCGTCACTGAGCAGGTAAGCCCCATGCGAAGAGTATCCATCATCCTTGCATCCATACTAGCAAGCCTATTTATATTTAGTAGTAGTTATGCCGGCAGCTCCTATAAGTGGATCGACAGCAATGGCCATGTCGTGTATTCACAACATCCTCCTGCCGAAGGCACCCGCTACCAACGTATCAAAACCATCGCCCCCTCTTCCCGCCCCAGTTCAACATCTGATGCTTCAAACCCCGCTGTTTCCGCCCGAGAGTCAATCATGCAGGATGAAATCAAACGCAAGGAAAATGCGCTGGTGAAAAAGGAAATGGAGAAAAATGCCGCCCAGCGTGAGGAAAACTGCAAACTAGCCAAGGATCATATGCGTTTCTATCAGGTTCAACGGCGCTGGAAGGACAAAAATGGCAATATTAAAAGCATGGAAGATGATCAACGCCTGAAAAAGCTTAATGAAGCCAAACAACAGGTGGCTGATTACTGTAGCTAAATCATGGAGAATTCCAATGCCCTATCTTAAAATTCAGAGCAACGTCAGCATCGATGAAATAGAGGCTAGCCGCTTGCTGGCCGAAGCCTCCAAACTGGTCGCACAGGAACTGGGCAAACCGGAAAACTACGTCATGGTGGCGTTGGAACCCCCTCAACCCATGCTGTTTGCCGGCAGCAGCGACCCTCTGGCTTATCTGGAACTGAAAAGCATCGGCCTGCCGCAAAGCAAAACGCCGGCTTTATCCGCCGCACTCTGCAAGCTGATGGAAGAACAACTCGGCATCCCCGCCGCCCGTGTCTATATTGAGTTTGCCGATGCCCCGCGCGCCATGTGGGGCTGGGATAGCGGAACTTTTTGATCTGGTGATGGGTTT
>JAADGZ010000031.1 GCA_013152045.1 Gammaproteobacteria bacterium | reverse complement strand
TTCTTGATTCTGGCTGGCAAAGCGCATCAGCAGCGCTAGCGTCATAACCGGGGTAGGGGTTCCCTGGGCAATGCTTTCTTCTGCGGTCCAGCGGCCCTCACCAGAATCAGCCACATAGGCGGAGATGTTTTCCAGTTTCTGATCTTGCTGCAAAAATTCCGCCGTGAGATCCAGCAACCAGCTGCGCACCACCGAACCGTGACGCCAGATTTCAGCGACTTCAGCCAGGTCAATCTGAAACTCCTGCTTGCCCTGTAACAGGGAAAAACCTTCGGCCATGGCCTGCATCATGCCATATTCAATACCATTGTGAACCATTTTGGTGAAGTGGCCAGCGCCAGCCGGACCAACATGCGCCCAGCCTTTATTCTCGGCTGGGGCAAGAATTTTTAATAATGGTTCTATAGCTTTAACATGGATCTCATCACCACCGACCATCATGCAATAGCCATTATCCAGTCCCCAGACGCCGCCGGAGGTGCCGGCATCGACAAAGCCGATGCCTTTTTCCGCAAGTTGGCTGGCGCGGCGTTGGCTGTCATGATAATTGGCATTACCGCCATCGATGAGAATATCGCCACTGGATAGAATGCCGGTTAATGATTCAATCGTCGACTCAGTAACATCACCGCTGGGTAGCATCAACCAGACGATATGTGGGGAGGGCAGTTGCACAATCGCTTTTTCTAATGAAGCGGCAGGAAGCAATCCCTCTTCTTCCGCCAGTTGAGAAACGATATCGGGAGAGCGGTTGTAGCCGACTACCTCGATGCTGCCGCGACACAGTCGCCGTGCCATGTTGGCGCCCATTTTTCCAAGTCCAATTAGTGCAATGCGCATTTTCTTCATCCTGAGTTAGTGGGGGGCTTCCGATTCATAAAGTAAATATACGGGCTTACACTTCAAAACCTTAACTACAGAGTAGCAGATATGTCATAACAGGAAGCCATAAAGCGAACGTTTTTTACGGCTGTATGAACCTGCGGGCTTGATAGCGGTCATAGCATACGATGCTTATTGTTTTTTCAAATGCACAATTCCGGGGTGCAATTTGAAATTTATTTGCTATACCTTCATCAGGTATTTGGCGATTGTGGTTTTTCATTTTTAAGGAGTGACAGATGCAGATGCAGCAGATTCGCACGATTGCGAAAGAAAACGGGATCAAGTCAGGCAAAACAACAAAAGTAAATCTTATCCGTAAAATTCAGCAGGTCGAGGGCAATTATGCCTGTTTTGCTACTGCGGATAGTGGTGAGTGTGATCAGATGGGCTGCCTCTGGCGTAAGGATTGTCTCAGTACTGCAAAAAGGCAATAGGGATAGTTAATTTAAGGGCTTTGGATTTCGTTCCAGGCTGGTTTTATATAATTCAAGATAGGTTTGTGCACTGCGCTGCCAGGAAAAATCCTGACGCATGGCGGCAAGTTGTACCTGTTTCCAGCGTGTTTTATTTTGGTACAGTTGCTGCGTTCTGAGCAGAGCTTCGGGCAGGCCATCACCTGTTGTACCGGCAAAAACAATTCCGGTGGCGCGGTCATTATCAAGATTTTTTGGGGTAATATCTTGTACGGTATCGCTTAGTCCGCCGACTTTTCGCACCACTGGCAGAGTACCGTAACGCAGACTGTATAATTGGTTAAGGCCGCAGGGTTCAAAAGTGGAAGGCATGAGAAAGGCATCCGTGCCTGCCTCGATACGATGCGATAGTTCCTCGCTGTAACCGATCTGCACGGCAATTTTATTCGGATGCTGGTTGGCCAGTTTGCGCAGACCCTGTTCATAC
Organism: Gammaproteobacteria bacterium; assembly: GCA_013152045.1. GTDB lineage: Bacteria > Pseudomonadota > Gammaproteobacteria > UBA6429 > Thiohalophilaceae > JAADGZ01. Next base: position 5,067 of record JAADGZ010000031.1, on the reverse strand, counting down.
TCATGCTGGCCACTGCCGAGAAAGACAAATTGCACGGGCATCTCCAGCATACCTGGCAGGCTGGCAAGAATATCGTCGAGTCCCTTCTGCTCGACCAGGCGGCCGATAAAACCAAATAACAGTGTCTCGGGTTTTTCCGGCAGCTTAAAATAATTTTGCAGGGCTATTTTGTTGACGGCTTTTTTTGCCAGTGAGCGGCGATTGTAATTCTGCACCAGGCGGGGATCGGTACCTGGGTTCCATTCGTCTACATCAATGCCGTTGAGAATCCCGCTGAGCTGCTGTTGGCGGCGACGCAGCAGACCATCCAGTCCGTAGCCGAATTCAGGCCGCTGGATTTCCTCGGCGTAACTTGGGCTGACCGTGCTGATGCTGTCGGCGAACACCAGTCCGCCTTTTATAAAAGAAAGCTGGTTGTAAAATTCCAGCGCCTCATACTGCCAGAGATGAGCTGGCAGTCTCAACTTTACAAAAGTGTCATAATCAAACAGCCCCTGATAGGCCAGGTTGTGAACGGTGAAGAGCGTGGCCGGGCGTTGGGGTTCCTGATCCAGCAGGGCGGGAACAAGGGCGGTTTGCCAGTCGTTGCAATGCACCAGATCGGCCTGCCAGCCAAGCCCGATTCGATCCATGGCAATGTGGCAGATCGCTTTGCTGAAGAGCGCAAAACGTTCGGCATTGTCGGGCCAGATCTGACCCTCTTCATTCATATAGGGGTTGCCGGGGCGATCAAAAAATGTAGCGTCGATTAGCCAGGTTGTGACCCGGCTACCGGGTAGGCGGCCCTGCAGCAGTTTGATGCTATGGTCATCCAGTTCAAACTCGGCGATGGTTTTGCATTTACCCATGCGCTTGCGGGCTTCGGGGTAGGCAGGCAGGATCAGGCGTATATCCTGTTTTAGTGAGCGCAGGGCGCGCGGCAGGCTGCCAGCAACATCGGCCAGCCCACCGGTCTTAATCAGGGGATAAGCTTCACTGGTGGCAAACAGTATGCGGCTCATATAAAAGTTTCCGATGTGTTTCTATTTTTAAAATTAATTACAAGGTTCGCCAGAGTGGGCCAGCGAAGTAAGTGCTTATGTTTGTTCCTCAAGCTTCAAAACCAGCGCCGCCAGCGGTGGCAGGTTCAGGGTCAGGGAATAGTTGCGTCCCATACAGGGTTCGACTTCAGTCAGCACCAACCCGGCGTTGCCGATATTACCACCGGCGTAATATTCCGAGTCTGAGTTGATCATTTCCCGATATGCCCCCGGAAGAGGGACACCGATGCGATACTGCTTACGCGGCACCGGCGTGAAGTTTAGAATCACCAGCACCTGATGCTGTTCATCCTTACGGATATAGGCGAGGATGGAATGCTGTTTGTTTTCACAGTCGAGCCATTCAAAACCCTGATGCTCAAAATCGAGTTGATGCAGGGCAGGCTCATTTTTATACAGGTTGTTGAGATCCGTTAGCAGGTGCTTTATACCCTGATGCAAGGGGTAGTCGAGTACATACCAGTCTAGTTGTGTTTCATGATTCCATTCATTGCCCTGACCGAATTCACAGCCCATGAAAAGTAGTTTTTTACCGGGGTAGGTAAACATATAACAGTACAGCAGGCGTAGATTGGCAAAGCGTTGCCACTCATCACCGGGCATTTTATTTAACATGGATGATTTGCCGTGTACCACTTCATCGTGAGAGAAGGGCAGGACAAAATTTTCGGTAAAGGCGTACAGCAAACCGAAGGTGAGTTGATTGTGATGATACTGCCGGTGAACAGGATCTTCGGCCATGTATTTGAGCACATCGTGCATCCAACCCATGTTCCATTTCATGGAAAAGCCCAGCCCGCCCATATCGACAGGACGAGTGACCTGGGGCCAGGCGGTGGATTCCTCGGCAACAATAACCGTGCCGGGTTGTTGAGTATGGGTAAGGGTATTTAGATCGCGTAGAAAGGCAATGGCTTCGAGATTCTCGTTACCACCATGAACGTTAGGAATCCAGTCATTGTCCTTGCGTGAATAATCCAGATACAGCATGGAGGCCACGGCATCGACGCGTAGGCCGTCGATATGAAACTCTTCTAGCCAGAAAAGCGCGCTGGCGAGGAGAAAGTTTTTCACCTCGTTACGGCCGAAGTTGTAAATCAAGGTGCCCCAGTCGCGGTGTTCGCCACGGCGGGGATCTTCGTGTTCGTACAGCGGGCTGCCATCGAAACGGGCCAGGCCATGAGCATCTTTTGGAAAATGTGCGGGTACCCAGTCGAGTAATACGCCAATGTTATGTTGGTGACAGTGGTCGATAAAATAACGGAAATCATCGGCCGTGCCGAAACGGCTGGTCGGGGCGAAATAGCCGGTAGTCTGGTATCCCCATGACGCGTCCAGCGGGTGTTCGGTAATCGGCATGAGTTCGATATGGGTGAAGCCCAGTTCAAGTACATAGGCAACCAGGCGTTGAGCCAGCTCACGATAATTTAGAAATCCACCATCGGCATCCTGTTGCCAGGATCCAAGATGAACTTCGTAAATTGAAGTCGGACGATGTTGCCAGTCATACTTTTGGCGTTCTTCTATCCATTTATTATCTTGCCATGGGTACTCACTTTCGCCGGTGATAACGGCGGCAGTATTGGGGCGTAGCTCATATTGGCGGGCGTAAGGGTCAGTTTTGGTGAGTATCTCGCCGGAATCGCGATTGCGGATCTCGAACTTGTAGAGTCCACCGGCTTGCATACCCGGGATAAAGAGTTCCCAGACACCGCCACCGCGTACCCGCATGGGGTGAACTCGCCCATCCCAGTGATTGAACTCACCAATGACGCTGACGCGTTCAGCATTGGGTGCCCAGGTGGCAAACAGCACGCCTTTGATGTCGCCAACCTGGTGTAGGTGTGCGCCCAGAAAATGTTGTATATGCCAGTGTTTGCCCTCGGCAAAAAGATGAATATCAAAATCGGGTAGTTGTGGGGCAAAACAATAAGGATCATATTCACTAACTTCCTGCCCGTCCGAGATCCAGTGTAGTTGATAGTGTTCAGGAACCTTTTTGGCTTCGCCTTGCCAGATAAAGAGATCACTGTTACCCAGTCGGCGCATCGGTAGCCGTTGTGAGGTTATGCTTAGCTGTTCGACGTGGGGTTTGAAAATGCAGACGCTGGCGGTGTCACCTTGAATATGGCGCCCGAGGACGGAAAAGGGATCATGGTGACGTGCTTCCATGACCCGCTGTAACTCAACCTGCAGCGCAGGTGAAAGTGTCGGGTCGTCGGCAAACGGATTGTTCTCAGATAAGTTTGACATGAGCGGTGCCGGTAACCAGTAAGGTTGTTTATTCTACCGCGCCAGAGGGAAAATTGCGCTTTATTATTTTTACGATAACCGCAATAATGCGTTATGGTTGAGTAACAAACGAAGTGTACCATTTCTATATGTATAGTCATTTTCTTTGGTCGCCGTTGGCAGCCGCGACCTGTTTATTGATGATTACCTGACCACAATACTATAAAAATAGGGCGAAATACGCATGTGCAAAACAGCAGACAGCCTCTGTTTTTGCCTGTGCAATAACCGGGAAGTATGCTCATGAATGATGATCGGTCTCCACGTTTCGTTAGTCGGCTTACTCGTGACACACTGGCGCTTATTATGGCCGGTGGACGGGGTTCCAGGCTCAAGGATCTAACCCATTGGCGGGCCAAGCCGGCGGTACCCTTTGGCGGCAAGTTCCGGATTATTGACTTTCCTCTTTCCAATTGTATCAATTCAGGCATTCGTCGCACCGGCGTGCTGACGCAGTACAAGGCGCATTCCCTGCTAACGCATATTCAGAAGGCGTGGGGACATTTGCGTGGTGAGTTTGGCGAATTTGTAGAGCTGCTACCGGCACAGCAACGCATTGCTGCTTCCTGGTATGCAGGCACAGCCGATGCGATTTATCAGAACCTGGATATCATTCGCAGTCATTCGCCCAAATATGTGCTGATTCTGGCGGGTGATCATGTTTATAAAATGGACTATGGCGAAATGCTTGCCTCGCATGTAGAAAATCAGGCTGATATTACGGTTGGCTGTATTGAAGTACCACTGGAGCAGGCCAGCGCGTTTGGCGTAATGGGGGTGGCACAAGACAGCCGTATTCAGAACTTTACCGAAAAACCCGATACCCCCACACCCATGCCGGGCAATGAGAACATGGCACTGTGCTCTATGGGCATTTATGTTTTCAATACCGAATTTCTGTTCGAGCAGTTAATCAAGGATGCCGACACGCCTCAGTCCAGTCATGATTTCGGCAAGGACATTATTCCTGCGGTAATCGAACGTTACCGCGCCTATGCCTATCCCTTTCGTGATCCTGAAAATAATAAACAGGCCTACTGGCGTGATGTGGGCACTGTGGATGCATTTTGGGATGCCAACATGGAACTGGTGAGTGTCACACCAGAGTTGAATCTCTATGATGAAAACTGGCCGATCTGGACCTATCAAGAACAGTTGCCACCAGCCAAATTTATTTTTGACGATGAGGACCGGCGCGGCATGGCGGTGGACTCGATGGTTTCCGGTGGCTGCATTATCTCGGGGGCGAAAGTGCATCATTCCCTGCTGTTTTCCAATGTTTGTGTCGAATCCTATTCTTCATTGACTGAAACGGTGGTGTTACCCAATGTTGTGATTGGAGAACATTGCCAGATCAGCAAGGCTATTATCGACAAGGGTTGCAAAGTTCCCAAAGGTACCTTGATAGGTCAGGACCCAGAACATGATCGGGAACGCTTTCATATCAGTCCCGGCGGTGTGGTGTTAGTGACTCCAGAAATGCTGGGGCAGAAGTTGCATCATGTCCGCTAAGCCCCTGAAAGTAGTGCTTTATTGGCACATGCACCAGCCTGAATACCGCGATCTTCGTAGCGGTAAATATTATCAGCCCTGGACCTACCTGCACGGGATCAAGGATTATGTGGATATGGCTGCCCACCTTGAGGCCATACCCGAGGCCCGGGCCGTGGTTAATTTCGTGCCTATCCTGCTGGAACAGATTGACGATTACCCCCAGCAGATAAAGGGCTTTCTC
>JAADGZ010000117.1 GCA_013152045.1 Gammaproteobacteria bacterium | reverse complement strand
AAGGTATGTACTCTTTGGCAATAGTGACAATCTCGGCCCCAATGAGCTTCATTTTGATCATCCCGGTTGCAGAAACCAACAACGTTAACCCAAGCAGGGCCGAGACAAGAAATATAAGTTTTTTCTTTAAACTGATATCTTTGAGCATATTGTGCATCCGTCAATACTCCATCATTTATGGCTGAATCCGTTAGCTAGGAACTGCACGAGATTAAGAATGATTATAAAAATCTAAACATCAAAGCATGGAAAACTAACTGCCTTTCCAAGGAGCGCGTTGATTGACAACGATTCTCTTATCGGCTAGGCAAGTTAAGAACTTTAAAATTATATGGATACTGCCTGCTCAAGATACATGCCCCAGCATTCTGTAAATATCAAAGGCCGCCTGAATTATGTGCAATTAATCTTTTTGTTTGTAACTCCAGATACTCGTCATACGGGGCAGGCTAGTCACCCATAACGAAAGCCTCTGAAATAGAAACCGGCTAAATAGAAATCACCAACCTCATTTTTCCCTGTACGCACTACCGTGCAAACAGATAAAATCCCTTTCTTTCCATAACCAATAGAAGCCTTAACATGCGCGTATCCCAATTCCTGCTCGCCACCCAGAAAGAAGTCCCCGCTGACGCCGAGATCATCAGCCACCAATTGATGCTGCGCGCGGGTATGATTCGCAAACTCGCCGCCGGTCTGTATACCTGGCTGCCGCTGGGGCTGCGGGTATTGCGCAAGGTGGAAGCCATCGTGCGCGAGGAAATGAATCGCGCCGGGGCGCAGGAAGTGCTGATGCCGGCGGTGCAACCGGCCGAGCTGTGGCAGGAATCCGGGCGCTGGGAAGAATACGGTCCCGAGCTGCTGCGTATGCAGGACCGACACGGACGTGATTTCTGTCTTGGACCCACGCATGAGGAGATTATTACCGATCTTATTCGCAATGAGTTGCGCAGTTACAAACAACTGCCCAGCAATTTCTACCAGATCCAGACCAAGTTCCGCGATGAAGTGCGGCCCCGCTTCGGCATCATGCGGGCACGCGAATTCATTATGAAGGATGCTTATTCCTTCCATTTGAACAAGGCTTCGCTGGATGAAACCTATCAGATCATGCAGCAGACTTATTGCCGTATTTTCGATCGCCTGGGTCTGGATTACCGTCCGGTGCGCGCCGATTCCGGTGCCATCGGTGGCAGCCTCTCGCATGAATTTCATGTGCTGGCCGACTCCGGTGAAGACGCCATCGCCTTTAGCGATCAAAGCGACTACGCCGCCAACACCGAGCTAGCCGAGGCCCTTGCGCCCGCCGAACCACGCCCAGCGGCCAGTGAAAAAATGAGCACCGTGGCCACCCCCGATCAGCACAGCATTGAAGAAGTCAGTCAGCATCTGGGCATTAGCGCAGAAAAATGTCTGAAAACCCTGATCGTCAACGGCGCAGACGAGCAACTCATCGCCCTGGTACTACGCGGCGATCATGAACTCAACCCGGTCAAAGCCGAGAAGATCGAGGCCGTAGCCAGCCCCCTGAGCCTGGCCGACGAGGACAGCATTAAAAAGATCATCGGCTGCGCACCGGGTTCTATTGGTCCTGTTGGCCTGTCTATCCCGATCTATGTGGATCGCAGCGCCGCCGTGGTTGCTGACTTTGTCTGTGGCGCGAATGTTGACGGCCAGCATCTTAAAGGTGTCAACTGGAGCCGTGATCTGCCTGAAGCCAAGGTAGTTGATATTCGTACCGTCGTTGCCGGCGATCCCAGCCCCGACGGCAAAGGCTCGCTTGAGATCAAACGCGGCATCGAAGTCGGTCATATTTTCCAGCTCGGCAACAAATACACCGAAGCCCTCAAAGCCAGCGTACTCGATGAAAACGGCAAAAGCGTAACCATGAGTATGGGCTGTTACGGCATTGGCGTCTCGCGCGTAGTGGCTGCCGCCATCGAACAGAACCATGATCAATACGGCATCATCTGGCCGGATGCCCTCGCGCCCTTCCAGATCGCCCTGCTGCCCATGAACATGCACAAGTCCGAACGAGTACGCGAAGCCGCTGAAAAACTCTATACAGAATTACAGATCGCCGGTTTCGATGTGCTACTGGATGATCGCAAGGAACGCCCGGGGGTGATGTTTGCCGATATGGAATTGATCGGCATTCCCCATCGTCTTGTGATTGGAGAAAAAGGACTGGATAAGAATATACTCGAATACAAGGGGCGAAAAAACAATGAAAAACGGGACGTGCCTGCTGATACTATTATTGAGTTTTTGTCTGATCGGATAAAGATCTGAAGCTTAACCTTCAGTATCCTCTGTGATAAATTTTTTTTAAGCAGAATGAATATCCTTAACATACTTACTGGCCTGATATGTGTTTTGCTATCCATTACACAGGTCAACGCGACACCGAAGAATACAGCACCAGATAATGCGCTACGTCAGTTATTAATCAAAGCCATCAATGACAGCAGCAGTTTTAACGATCGCTTCGATGCCGAGGTCTGGCTGGTGGATATGTCGGCACGTCTGGCGCCGCGCGTAACCGATGCTGCAAAACGCATTTCCATGCTTAAGCAGATTCATCAGGAAGCCACACGCGCCGGGCTATATCCAGAACTGGTTTTGGCCGTGATTGATGTTGAAAGCAACTTCAACCGCTATGCTATTTCTCGCAGCGGCGCGATGGGGCTGATGCAAGTTATGCCTTTCTGGCTGGATGAAATAGGTAAACCCGGTGACAACCTGTTTGATCTGAAAACCAACCTGCGTCTGGGTTGCACTATTCTGCGTTATTATCTGGACAAGGAAAAAGGTGATTTAAGCCGCGCCCTGGCGCGTTATAATGGCAGCCTGGGCAACTATCGCTATAGCAAGAAAGTGTATCACGCACTCGATAGCCGCTGGCGTAAACACTAGCAAGGAAAAACTACCATCGTTCAAATTTAGCCGGTTGAAAAATTATCTATTTTCAATAATTCATTTTCCCGACAACTGACTGATTCAACCTGTGCCGCAGGCGGTCCGGATTTCAACCATTCACATAGCTGGGCCACGGCCTCTTGCTCACCACAAGCCAATACTTCGACACTACCATCAATACGATTGTAAGCAAATCCGGTGAGTCCGAGTTTCTCTGCTTGCTCCAGAGTACTGGCACGAAAAAAAACACCCTGTACCTGGCCTTCAACAATACAATGTACACAAATATTCATAATAGTCATTTAGTTTTTTGTCCTGCCCCAATCAACCTAGCTGATCTTGCATGCGTTATTTGCTGTTTTTTCTATTGCATACAACGATGCAAGGGAAACGCTAGCTAGCTGTTTTTCAATTTCATCCAGTCCATTCAAAGCTCTATTTAGGTTGACGTTCCAGTTATCCACTTTACTCCATATTCCATCTTTTTCCGGGGCGCTGACGGCCAGCCTGCGATATAGATCAAGCAGCGTCAATTGCGCAAAGTCATCCGTTAGGCGCCAATTATTTTTAGTCACCTTGCGCACAAAACCAATCAGCCGCAATTTTTCTAACAGTGCAGACAGCTTTGTATTCTGCCAGTTTTCCTTTGCCTTCAACTCGTCCAGGCTCAAGGCTCCGCCGTTTAAACATCCCTCATTCTGCCATAAATAGCCTAGCAATCTGAATGCTTGCACTAGTTCAAAGTCTGTCGTATTTTTTCCCTCAGGCATCTGAAATATCTCCAAATTGTAGGTAATTTCTGCGCCAAACAAAACGATAAGCCAGGAGACATGTATCCAGATCAATAAAAGCGGGATGGCCGCCAGTGCGCCATAAAGTAATTCATAGGTTGGAAACCAGGCGATATACAAAGCGAACAGGTATTTGGCAATTTCAAACAGAATCGCGGCCACGGCGGCGCCGCTAAAAGCATGCCGCCAACGCACCGGGATGTTAGGTATCCAGTGATACATCACCGCCAGCAACAAACAAGTCGCCATCATTGGCAACATGGTCAATATCATGGTGCGTAAACCAACGCTTTCGACCGCTTCAGAAACATGCGGCAAAGCCATAACAAAGGTCGTAGCGGCCAGACTGGCGGCCAGGATCAGTGGACCGATAAGCAGAAACAACAGTAGCAATAATAAACGGATAAGGGTGCGCGGGGTACGCCTGACTCGCCAGATGCGATTAAAAGCAACATCGATGGTATTCAGCAACAGAATGGCGGTCACGAACAGACCGACACTGCCAATGCTGCTAAGTCCCGCCGTTCTGTGTACAAAGTCGAGCAAATAATTCTGCACCCCTTCACCAACGGTGGGAACAAAAGTATTCAATACAAACTGTTCAACAGTATCCAGCCAGCCAGAAAATAAAGGCAGAACACTAAACAGGGAAAAGGCCACTGACAGCAGAGGCACCAATGCCAGTAGGGTAGTAAAAGTAAGCGAAGCGGCTATCTGGGTAACATCGTTACGCTTGCTCTGGGCCAGCACATGCAGCCAGAAATAAAAAAACTGACGACCGGTAAGAAGCAGTTGTCTGGTTTTCATTGCCATTAAAAAAGGGCCCGTTACGGGCCCTTCAGATTCAACACAGGTTTGCTCTTAAATCAGCGAGCAAGGTATGCCGTATCGGAATCTTCAACCACGCCCAAGCTCCAGCTGCCACGGGATTTAGCGTGGGCAACCGCCGCATCTACATCTGCAGATGAAGGATTACTATTAATATCTAGCTTTTGACCTGGATAAATTAGATCCGCGTCCTTGATTTGATCGCTGTTGTTCTTATAAATCAACGGCCACTGATAGGGATTATCATAAACACTGGGCTTGGCTGAAATATCCCACAGATTATCACCACGGGTAACCGTATATTGCTGTGTGCTAGCCGTTACTGCAGCGACTTTTGCCGAGCTTTCACTGGCCGTTACCGCTGCTGTTGCCGCCGCTGCAGCCGCCAGTTTTTTCATTTCCACATTTTTCTGTTTAATCGCATTTTCAGCCTGGCGGCGGGCTTTGTTGGCCAGCTTGACGGCTTCAGCATAACGGCCTTCATCCATGGCTTTTTCAGCCTTCTTAATCAGTTTGCCGGTATCACGCCATTCGTATTCTGCCGCTTTTGCCTGATCATCTGCTGTTTTCGCTGCTGCAATTGCAGCCGCCGCTGTATCCTGCCCGACCTCTTCTGTTGTGCTCGCACAACCAACGGTAAGACTGACTGCCAGCACCAGCAATGCGGCTAGTTTTAGCGAGTGGAATATCTTCATGTTATCGACTCCGATTTTTAGAGATTATTTAAAAACGTAAATTCCTGAAAATTCAAAATTTGTCTTGTATTAATTTATCTTGTATCAAATCCCGGCATACCCACTCATTAAATATAATTCAGAAATTGCGCCTGAATATATTAACGGTCTGTCGCGATCAAATATTAGCAGAAATTAAAGAAATTTTACTCATTCCTTGCATAAACGCAAGTATTTCAAGCAATTTTTGCCTATTCCTTCTGTTTTTTCTGCAGGGCTTTCTGGCGCGCCTGCATAGCCTGCTGCTTTGCTTTCAGAGCCGAACTACGGGCAGAAATATAATCCCCGTCCTCAAGTTGCTGGCTGGCCTCTTGCAATAATTGCTCCGCCTGTTTCAGCATATCAGCAGCACGAACTTCAGCACCCGCATCCCGCGCCGCCTGGATAGTCTGGCGGGCATTGCTCATATCTTGCACCGGTGCGGTCATAGCCGCACAGCCGCTTATCAATAAAATGATGAAGAAACTATAAAAAAACCTGACGACAGAATCAGTCTGATGATGCATACGGCTGGGGATGCGCTCGTTCGTGAGAATAGTGCTAAAGAAAACTATCACCGGACTATGAGCCTGTCAAGAAAAGACGCTAGAATAGATAGCATGAATGAAATACTGGTTTTATATTACAGTCGTCATGGTGCAACAGCGGCCATGGCACAGCAGATTGCCCGTGGCATCGAAAATGTGGCGGGGTTTACCGCGCGCATTCGCACCGTTGCCGAGGTTTCCAACCATTGCGAAGCCATTGAAGACAGCATTCCGGACAGCGGTCCGCCCTATGCGCAGGCGGATGATCTGCTCGATTGTGCCGGTCTCGCGCTCGGCAGTCCTACCCGTTTTGGCAATATGTCGGCGGCGCTAAAATATTTTATCGACTCTACCAGCCCCCTCTGGCTGCAGGGCGCGCTGATAGGAAAGCCGGCTTCGGTATTCACCTCCACTTCCAGCCTGCACGGCGGTCAGGAAACCACGCTGCTGTCCATGATGCTACCCCTGCTGCATCATGGCATGCTGCTAAGCGGAATTCCTTATACTGAAGCCGATCTGCTCAAAACCACCAGTGGCGGTACCCCCTACGGTGCCAGCCATGTTGCCGGCGCCGACAGCCGCCTGCCGTTGAGCGAAGAGGAAATGCGCCTCTGTCAGGCCCAGGGAGAACGACTAGCCAATATCGCTAAAGCCCAGCTTGATGCCGGCCTGATTCGTTGCCGATGAATCGGATCAAACTAAGCCGGATCACCAGCCTGGCCGCATAGTTCGCCCTGTTTGCATTTTTGCTGCTCTGGAATACCCTGCTCGCTCCCTCAAAACACTTTCCAGTGGCCCTGGTGCTGGTGATCATAGTCGGTCGGGCCCGCTTTACTGCCTCTGCGCGGTCTGTTGCACGGCAAGCCCTACACCCACGCCTGGGGCAATCCCGGCGAACGCAGCTATGCTTTGCTGGAAATTTTACTAAGCGTGATTTTCTATATTGCCGCGATTACCTATGCGAAGCTCCGGGGACGGCAGATGAAACAGAAACAAACACCAGCAGATTAAATAATGATGGGTTTCGCTTTGCTCTACCCATCCTACTCTAGCTCTGGTTTATGACCACTGTAG
>JAADGZ010000082.1:1008-7902 GCA_013152045.1 Gammaproteobacteria bacterium | reverse complement strand
CATTTCATAGTCATGCACCAGGCGCAGCTCATGTTGACGTCCCAGCTCAACCAACTTTTCATAATCACGAATGCCGCTTCGCGAGTCCTGTGTTTTAAGCCAGTAATCAAATTCCTCATTACTTTTACTGGTATAATCGCCACCGTAATTGAACGGCCCGTACAGGCACAGCAAACCCTGGGTCTGCAAGATGTTGGCAACCCCAGCAAACATTTTTTCTACGCAGGACCATGGCATAATATGTACACTATTGGCACTGAATACGGCCTCCACCTCTAGCTTCGGCCATTGTGCCTGGCTCACGTCCAGCTCAAGCGGTGAACCAAGATTGCCAAGCTCGGCTTCATCGATCCACTGCTGGATACCCGCATGCCGATCAGGTATATCACTGGTTTGCCAGTGCAAATGCGGTAGGTGGCGGGCAAAGTACACCGCATGTTGGCCGCTACCGCTGCCAATCTCCAGCACGCATTGCACATGCGCAAGCTGCTCTGTGAGCACATCAAGAATCGGATCCTTGTTCTGCTCACAAGATTCCGCAAAAGGCTTCATGTCATCAAGGTCATGATTGTGATTATTTGTATTTTAGTTATATTATTGTATATATTGAATTAATTACAATCTAGGTGATTTTCAAACATTATTTTAGTAAGTGTCACATAAAACCTATGGTCAATCTATGCGTCTGAGCTACCAAATCCTGTCGATTACACTGATTCTGGCTTTTTTTATCAGCCAGCCTACCTTCGCTGAAACAAATGGCGCGGCTCTGTATAAAGAAAACTGCGCCGTCTGTCATGGTAATCAGGGCAAGGGCGGCGTGGGTGTACCGCTAGCCTTGCCCGATTTCCAATACGCTATCAGTGATCAGTTTCTTGAGCGCACCATTCGCAACGGTCGCCCAGGGCGAGTGATGCCCGCTTTCAAAAACCTCAGCGATGCGCAAATTCAGGCCATCGTCCGGCATATCCGCAGCTGGGCGCCGGGCAAACCTATTCGTCACCCCAGCATCGAGGTGAGCGGTGATCCTGCAAAAGGTCGCAACCTTTATGCGAAACATTGCGCGGCCTGCCATGGCAAAAATGGCAAAGGTGGCAAAGGAACCGGGGTGACCTTTTCCCGCCCACGGGATCTGCCTATTATTGCTCCAGCCCTGAACAATCAGGGCTTCCTGTATGCCGCTTCGGATCAGATGATCAAGGCCACTCTGATGAATGGACGCGAGGGTACGCCTATGGTCTCTTACCTCAAACAAGGCCTCAGCGAACAGGATATTAACGACGTAGTTAGTTTTATTCGCAGCTTTGAGAAGCAGGCGCCAGCCCGCATCACACAGGAACCCGATCATGACAATCTAACCGTGGCGTATGAATCCCCTTACGGCATGAAAGAAACTATCGCCGCACTCAAACGCGCTATTATCGGCGAGAATTTCCGCATTATTCGAATTCAAACTCTCGACAATGGGCTGGTCAAAAAAGCCAAGGAAGATCACAACAAAATAATTATTTATTTCTGTAACTTCCAGTTACTCAATAATGCACTCGCCGTGGACCCTCGCGTCGGCCTGTTCCTGCCCTGCCGAATTACCGTGGTCAAACGTCATGGCAAGGTCATGGTTTATGCACTGAATCCCAAACGACTGAGCTATCTATTTAATAATGACGAACTTAACAAACTCTGCGATGGCATGAGCGAAGTCTATATTTCCATTATCGAGGAAGCCACCTTATGAAAAAGTTTCTGCCCTTCCTTGTGCTCATCCTCGGTCTGTCTGTCAGCAACCAGAGCCAAGCGGATGATCTATTAATGGCACGGACTAACCGCGACTTTCCCGAAGCCATGCTTAAACTACAGGACAGTATTCGCAATCACGGTTATACCGTTAGCCGGGTGCAGCGCGTCGATATTGGCCTGACCCACAGCGGCTATGTCACCGACAAGTACCGGGTGGTTTTTTTCGGCAAGGCGGATCTGGTCACTCGCCTCAGCAATAACTATCCGCAACTCATTCCCTATCTGCCGTTTAAGATAGCTATTTTTGCTGAAGGTGATGAAACCCTGATCGTTGCCGCCAATCCACTTCAGCTTACTGACAAAGCCTATCCCGAGCTGGAACCAGTGATGAAGAAAGTTGAGCGCGATATGCTAGAGATTTTTCAGGCCATGCGCGATGACTGATAGCAAACTAAAATTTAACGCAGAGTTTTTATGACTAATTTTTATCTATGCGCTTTATTTCATCCATCAATCGCTGTTCGATAATTTTCTTGTAATGCAGATAATGTACCGTCTGGATTGATTCGGTACTGACATCCAGCAAGGTGCTGGATAAATCCAAATCAGTAATATAGATAGGATAAGGTTCGCCGCTTTTGCGCAGCGAAAGAATATGACTGGCAACTTCGGAATAGACGCCATCGCCATACTCAAGATTGGAGAATTCCTTGTCTTCACAATACAAGGTGAAGATTATATTGTCTTCCTGATGATCGACCATCACCTGGAGCTTTATGTAAGAATCGGTGTGAATATAGCTATTGTCTCCATAACGGTAAATTTCCCGCTGACCGTTTAGCCCCCGATCTATACGATAAAATAAAACCTCACGGAAACCGGAATCATCCTCGAGCGAATGGGCCATCCGCTCGCGTACGGATTCAAAGTATTCTTTGAAATGTCTAACCAACCCCAACATGTCGTAAAAGGGTCGGGTATGGCGACACAACGACCCCCGCTCATCCAGCACATAGACATCAACATCATCATTATGCACTTCAAAAAAACACTGCACATCACCCTGACGATTATTTTTATAAATCAAGGGCAAAACATTGTCGCTCAAGGTCTGTGAATCAAAAATAACCGGCCGGAAGCGATCTACTGGCTTTGAAAAATAACGATACAAGGCCTCGGTATTGCCAGCTTTTTCATACTGGAGTATGCCTTTATCCATGCTTAAGACATAGTATTCCCACTCGATCCCCAAAATATAGCGTGTGCCCTCGGCATAGGCGCCACTATAAAAAGTATCAATAATTTCTGCAAACAGGGTTTCAATTCGTCGCGCTATGGACGTACCGCGGTAGGAAGAAAAACTAAATGCATTAATTGGCGGTAGATTTTTCTTGTTCTCTGAGGACGACCATTTCATATAAGCCTGAATGCATTTCAGCAAGCCATCCACGTCATAAAACTTGAATGTCAGTACTTCATTCCAACTGGTAACAATAATCTGATCAATGCTTAGGGTCAGATTTTCTCGCTTGCCACCGTACTTCAAGGCATCCGTCTGACTGCTGCTGATATGCTTGCCCCGGCGCGTCTGTGCTGAAAAAGGATCCAGTCCAACATTTATGAAGGTGGCAACAGCGCAGATTCTGGCTGGCTGGCGCATATCATAAACTGAGCTACTTGCCAGCACCTCATCCGGAAACAGGCGCGACATGTTTTCTACCAGCAAATAGAGTTCTTTTTCTGTTAGATCGGTATTCCTGGCATAAAGCGCAAGGACCGTCTGCCGATTAATGATTTTATTGAAATAGCACCAAGCCATAATTTCTATGAGGCTGTAACCGCGCTTCATGGGGGTGCGGGTATAAATTTCATCTTCATTCACCACGCCACTGTAGACCATCCAGTATTCCTGGCCGTTATCACTGAATAACTGATGGAAGGATAAGTGACTCTCATGCAGATCACTGGTGATCCCTTTATAAACAATCTCAATTTTGCCGGCTTTGCGCTCGAAGGCGGCGTAGAGCTTGCGCCCCAGAACATTGAGATCGGCCTGACTGATAAGATTGCTGCTATGTGCACGCGAACGGGTAAACAATGAAAGAAAACGGTAACTGCCGGTAAATTCACGAATCAGCGCCTTGCGTTCATCCATTACGCTGCTGATTTTCCAGTCATTTCTTGAGTCCAGACGTAACAACTGTCCACTCGCCCAACCCCATTTGTTGACCAACGTGGACATGAGCTCAGAGCGCCAACTGTTTTTACGGCTGCCCCGATCTTCACTCAGTTGTTCACCAACCTTGAAATAAAAACTGCTGCGCACAAGATCCAGACGCCGCTCCTGGTTGTACTCAAGCAGATATTCTTCCACCTTGTCCATCATCATCAGGTAGGGATCCAGCGCGTTAATATCCTCCTCGCCCTCGTAAACCGCGCGTTTGAAACGCACACCAAGTAAATCAATCTGCGGGTGCTCACTGGCGTAGGCTTCCATCAACAAGATTTTCAGTATGGATTTATAGGGAGAATTGATGCCTTTATAGAGCAACCACAGGGTCGCACCATAAAATTCTTCGGCGCGTATCTCCGCCAACCCACCGAAATCAATATGTTCACGGCTGTGAATATAACGTTTGCGTTTGATGTCCTCGACAAAGGCATCGTAATTGGCTTCCTGCTCCGGCGGCACCAGCCACCACAGGGGATAGCGTCCTGCCAACAGAACACTGGTGCGATAAAATTCTTCCAGTAACAGATAGTGCAGGGCACTGCCACTGCTCTCCCTGCTCAAATGGCCATGCTCACCCTGTTTGAACTGCTTAGCATCCACCAGAAACACATTGGCTTCTACCTCCATACTGGCGGCCCATTCCTCGATGGCCGTCGCCCTCAGTTGCAATTCCTCGATCTGGGGACCTTGCAGATCGCCGTCATGCACCACCCAGATATCAAAATCACTTTTGCTGCTATAGGCAATCGTGCCCGTGCTGCCCATGAGGTAGAGGCCATGGATATCAAACCTTCGGTAAGCACGTTTTTTCCAGGAGAAACTTTTCGACAGGCGTCGCGCAGCCGCCAAAGCCTCTCTGGAGGGCCGATACTCGGGTAAACCGACCGGCGTATCTTTTGAGACATAGCCCGGCAGAATGGGATGATTAACGTGAAATAGGAGCGGCAATAACTGGATAAAATCACGCTGACTGGGACGCAAATCCGAATGGACACGCTGCAGCCTTGCCAGGTTTAATTTGACAAAACGCTGCTTGATGAGCTTGAAATCCAGTTCGCCTCCATGCCTGTCTTCACATACGACTAATGACTTCATACAGGCCATTTATCGGCGACGATGGAATTTTCTGTACTTTTTGTCTTGCCATAGCCTGGAATCACAACGAACTATTGATTTACATTAAATAAAATTTATTCTCCTGCCGATATACTGTACAAACCAGATCACTGACTGCCAGGGTATCTTTCCAACCATGTTCACACAACTTTCACAACAACAGCTGCAAGCCATGATGCAGGCCAGCCCACAGGCTATGCTACTGGTCGATGAGGCGGGCCATGCCCGCTGGATGAATGATCTGCTCGCCGAAATACTGGGCGAGCAGGCGGCACAGGTACTCAATCGGGAGCTTGATGAGATTCCTGAACCGTTACAAAGCCTATTCATCGAAAACTCGACCATTCATCTAGCCGGCGAAGGCTATGAGGAAGATCGCTGGCTACTCGCTACCACCCAGCCATTAGCTGATAAAGCCGGTTTTATGCAGGTTTTTACCGACATCAGCGCTATTCAGCAACTTATGCTGGAACGCGACCAACTCGCAACAGAACTTGAGGAATATATTCTGGTGGACAGGCAAAGCGGCATGCCCAACCGCCGCGCCCTGTATCAAAGCCTGGAATCCCAGGTCTCGCGCAGCCGCCGCTACCATAACCCGCTATCGGTTATTCTCATGCGCCTGAATAATCTTGACGACTACATCAGCGCGACACAGAACAAAAATCCGGCCTCGCTGTTCATCTCCCTGCGTTATATGCTCAATGACCAGCTGCGTTGGGCCGATATCATTGGCCGTCTGGATGAAAACGAATTACTCATGGTGCTGCCGGAAACACATGCTGATGATGCGCTCACGCTTGCCCAAAAAGTGAGTCAGCGTATCGAAACGCTGGATCTGCCTGAACTCGAAACCAGCTCCGGCCTGGAAAATTTCCAACTTAGCACCCACTTTGGTGTCGAAGAATGGCGCAAGGGTGATGATGTTGGATTGCTCATGACCCGCATTCGGACAAAAATGGAACAGGAACTATTAAGTCAGGTCTGACTGCTTTATCCGACGCTCTCACGCTATAATACTGCCCTTAATTTACCAATTTTATCTGGGGCTATTATGGAAAACCGGTGGCGCGATGCGGATGCGGCTGCTTGTGCAGGCGATTTACTACAACTACGAATCTATACTTCACGGCTGCTGGGCCAGGACTCCGATCTGGTACTTCACGGCGGCGGCAATACCTCGGTCAAAATCAAGCAACGCAACTTTTTCGGCGAAACTGAATCCCTGCTCTATGTAAAGGGCAGCGGCTGGGATCTGGCCACCATCGAAGCCGCCGGTTTTCCCGCTGTGAAAATGGACACCCTGCTGAAAATGGCCCAGCTCGAACAACTGAGCGATACCGACATGGTACGTCTGCAACGCACCGCCATGATCGACCCCGGCGCCCCCAATCCCTCGGTTGAAGCCATTCTTCATGCCCTGATTCCTTTTGTTTTTGTCGATCACACCCATGCTGATGCTGTCGTCACTCTCAGCAACACGCCGAATGGCGAACAACTTCTGCGTGAACTTTACGGTGAGCGTATGCTCATCCTTCCCTATGTTATGCCTGGCTTCATTCTCGCCAAAGACATTTACCAACGCACCCAAGATCTCGACTGGTCAAAGTATGACGGCATTATCCTGCTGCATCACGGCGTTTTCAGTTTTTCCGATGATGCCAAAACCAGTTATCAACGCATGATTGAAATCGTGGCCAAAGCCGAAGCATATATTGAAGAGCAAAAGGCGACGCTCAAGCCAGGCACCAACATTGATGCGCTCTGCAGCGAACAGCAGCTTCTGAGCCTGGCCGCCGTGCGTCAGC
>JAADGZ010000082.1:0-1000 GCA_013152045.1 Gammaproteobacteria bacterium | reverse complement strand
ATTCGCGGCCAGGCCAGCCTTTGCCGACTCTCCCAGGATCCCCTCTCGCTGGACTTTTCACAGCAACAAAATCTGGCCCATATCGCCAGCCAGGGACCACTGACACCCGACCATGTGATTCGCACCAAACGCATCCCGGCTCTACTTAATAATGAGGATCCGGTTAGCGCTATTGACGACTTTGCCCACCAGTACCGCCAGTATTTTGAAAAAAATAAACTTGATGAGAGCCTGACTTGTCTGAATCCCGCACCCTGCTGGGCCGTATGGCCCGGTGTCGGTACGCTAAAGTTCGGCAGTGCAGTCGGCGAACTGGGGATTATCGACGACATCAACCAGCACACCATGAAAAGCATTCTGCAAGCGGAAAAACTGGGTGGCTGGTGCGCCCTGCCAGAGAAGGACATTTTCGAGCTGGAATACTGGGAGCTGGAACAGGCAAAATTGAAAAAAGCCAAACAGGCAGCCAGCCTGCAGGGCAAAATCGCCCTGGTCACCGGTGCTGCCAGCGGCATTGGCAAAGCCTGCGTAGAATCCCTGCTGGCGCAGGGTGCGGTGGTCGCCGCGCTGGATATCAACCCGGCAATTGAAACCCTGTTTGCCTCCCCATCCGTACTTGGAATAGCCTGTGATGTCAGCGATCGCTCACATATTCAGTCTGCACTACAACGCCTGGTGAGCCGTTTTGGCGGCCTTGATATTCTGCTCAGCAATGCGGGCACCTTTCCCTTAAGCGCCCGCATCGAAGATCTTGACGATAGCAACTGGGATAAAAGCATGGCCATCAACCTCTCCAGCCACCAACGTGTGCTCAGCGCCTGTATTCCCTTCCTCAAACAGGGCGTGGATCCGAGCGTGATTTTTGTTGCCTCGAAAAACGTCCCCGCACCCGGCCCCGGCGCTTCCAGCTATTCCGTTGCCAAAGCCGGCATGACCCAACTTGCCCGTGTAGCTGCGCTGGAACTGGCAGAAGACGGAATCCGGGTTAACGCCCTGCATC
>JAADGZ010000049.1 GCA_013152045.1 Gammaproteobacteria bacterium | reverse complement strand
TTTGCGCCTAGTGTGATGGCATGGTTCCAGCTAAGAGGTGTGTTTTCCTGGTAAATTTTCGTGTGCCCTCTATGCCCCCAGACAAAATTGCAGTCATTGAAGAACTCTTTTTTATATTCATAGTTTTTGATTTTATAATTTAGAGTGCTTATGAAAATAAGGAATGTTATTGTAATTATTCCTGTGATTTTAGCTAGTGTGTATATTCGGTTATTCAAGGTTAGAGTTTTTTGTTTGGCAAGTTTTTTATTTATAATCGTTCAGTTTAACTGAAAATGAAAGTAAAACCCAAAAAAATGGGTGTGTAAAGATTGACGAGAAAGTGCCGCTTGCTAATATGCCAAAAAAAGTTGCTACTGCTGAAGGATTTATTTTATTTCAGTGGTATTCCGTCAACGTCGACACCCGTAAGTAAGCTTTTGAAGCGAAATATTCAAGGCGAAAAAAAACCGCACCCATTGCATTGAGTGCGGCCTTTAATTAAAGCTGAAAGTTTTAATTAAGCAGCTTTACGAGCTTTGCGTGCAAAACCAAAACCGATTAAGCCAGTGGCTAATAACAGAGTGATTGCTGGTTCTGGTACAGCAGAAGATGAGAATGAGATTCTGTTTCCTGAGAAGTCCCATGTGCCAACAGTGTCATCTTTTCCTGTCATAGACAGGACACCGGTTCCTTCTAATGTAATGGTGCTATTACCTTGAGATAGGTAGGTAACAGAAGTCATCAGGAATGAGTAGTCGGTAGCACCCATCGTAAATTGCCACAGCTGTGTTGGTGCTAGTGGAGAAAACTGGAAATCAAAAAAGTTAACCTTGTCGAATGCGGTAGTGCCGGTAAAGTCGCCGTTAGAAGATACAACGGTTTGATCATAGCCATTATCGCCATCATTAAATGCAATGCCGGTTGATAATGGGATAGTTGTTATATTCCATAGTGAATCAACGGCATCCCAGCTTGCATTGTTATTACTGCTGAACGAGATGCCTCCAATGATCGGTACTGCGCTGGCTACACCAGCAAAGGCTGTTAGCGCAACCGCAGCGAGTAGTTTGGTGGTTTTTTTCATTTTTCGTCTCCTTAATTGTTTCTGTAAAGTTTGTCTTCGTAAAAAACGGTTTAAATACCGACTTGCCTTTTACTATGCAGGTGTCATGCCAGTTTTGTAACTAAATGATTTGCAAGATATAATTTATCATTAGGGTGTTTTATTATACAAACATTGTAATGTTTTATGACACATAAGATTAGTTTGTCATGGCAATTACAATAGATGGTTTTTGCTTTTGTTTAAAATGCTATAAAAATCATAGAGTTAATAAATATTGGAGTAGTGTAAAAAAAAGTGACGGGTAAGTCTGACTATCGATATCGTTGTAATCTGTGACCGTGATAACAGTGTTTTTTGGTGTAGATGAACTATAATTGCCTAAGTATTATGGAATTTCCGGCGAGTGGCAAAGTGTGCTTTGCGCTCGCTTAACTTTGTGTTTTTATTAGGTTTTTATTTCAATGAATGAACAGTTAACCCAGATCTACGGCTATCTTCATGGTATGTGGAGATATCGCTGGTCGGCGCTTGTCGTTAGCTGGCTGGTTGCTATCATCGGCTGGCCACTGGTTTTTTCCATGCCAGATCAATTTAGCGCAAAAGCAGTAGTTTATATCGACACCTCTTCGGTATTGAAACCGTTGTTAAAAGGTCTGGCGCCAGAGACAGATACCAGCGATGAGCTACAGGTGATGGCGCGCGTCCTGTTGAGCCGTGACAACCTGATGTCAGTGGTAAGAGAGACGGATATGGATCTAGAGGCGGAGACGTCGGCAGAACGTGAAGAGATTGTAGAGCGCTTGGCCGGAGAGATTTCCATTAAAGGTGGTGGTACTAAGAAGAAATGGGAAACAAAAAGTAATATTTACGAGATAAGTTATCAAAGTAATTCGGCGAACCGGGCTTACCAAGTGGTATCTAATTTACTGAATACCATGATTGAGGATACTCTGAATTCTACCCGAACCGATACTGTGTCTGCGCAAAAATTTCTGGATTCACAGATAGCGGTGTATGAAGAGCGCCTGACACTGGCTGAACAAAAGCTCGCGCAATTCAAGAAAGAGAATGTTGGTTTTATGCCCGACGAGCGTGGCGGCTATTATATGCGTCTACAGCGCGCGCAGGATTCTGTTGAAGCCACCACTTCTGCGCTGCGCTTGGCAGAGCGTCGTTACTCTGAATTGAATCGGCAGCTCAAAGGCGAGAATCCGATATTAAGCAGCTCTGGTTATTTATCAGCTAATGCGAAAAAAATAAAAGAATATCAGATGCAACTAGATTTCTTGCTTAATTCCTATACTGATCGTCATCCCGATGTACGGGCATTGCGTGCCATAATCGAAGAGTTACAAGCCGCGCCGGAAACGGGTGAAATGGTATCGGGTGATATTTCTGATGATGACTCGTCGAATGAATTTAACCCGGTTTATCAGGAAGTAAAGGTAGAGTTAAGCAAGGCCAGTGTTGATGTTGAAACCTTAAAGATACAGCTGAAGGAGCAGAATGCTTATGTAAAAAAATTGCGCTCTTCGATTGATGTTATTCCGGAAGTCGAGGCTAATCTGGCAAAGCTGAATCGTGGTTATGAAGTGACCAGAGAGCGTTATCTGGATCTGGTGGAGCGGCGGGAGTCTGCGCAGCTTGCGCAAAACGCTGGTCAAAGCGCCAGTGATATCACCTTTCGGGTGATTGAGCCGCCGATTGTGCCGTATCAACCTTCCGGGCCGAACCGAATGCTGTTTTTAAGTGTGGTATTGTTAGTGGCGCTGATGGCAGGGCTGGCATGGAGCTTTCTTCGTTTTACATTGCAGCCGACGTTTATTGATTTAACTCAGATAAGTAACGCGACGGGTTTGCCCGTGTTGGGTTCAGTGAGTTTATATTTATCTCCTGAGCATAAAAGAAGACGGCGTATGCAGTTATCGTCGTTCGTCACAGCCACTCTTTTGCTGGTGGTTGTTTTTGGCGCTGTTTTTATACTGCGAGACTCGGGCACAGCACTATTCGCTTCAATGGCGGGAAAATAGCAGATGAATCAAAAAATGGAAAAAGAGGATAGTGGCGCTACGATTACTGAGTTAGTCGCGAAAGCTGGACACACGGGAAGTCAGTTTTTTAAACCGGTTGATGATAAAAGTGAAGCGCCGACGGTTATTCGTGATGCTGGTAGCCAGCCACCGCAAAAGGATAGCGGTAACGTTTATATCGAAGAGCTGTTGCGTAAAAATAATATGCTGGTGCAGGGGTCGAACCTGGGGCCGGTTTTTGCCGACGAGTATCGTCGTATCAAACGCCCTTTGTTGTCGAACGCGTTCGGTCGGTCAGCGTCATTGCTGGAAAAAGGTAACCTGATTTTAGTCACCAGTACGATTTCTGGCGAAGGCAAGACGCACACGGCAATCAATCTTGCCTTATCGATTGCGCACGAGCGCGATAATACGGTGCTGCTGGTCGATTGTGATGTCAGTCGTCATGGTGCCAGCCGCGCGCTGGGTATAGCGGACAGACCGGGTCTGGTCGATATGCTGGAAAATGAAAAATTTTCTGTTGGTGATGCAATATTGCGCACTGATATACCAGAGTTGTGCTTGATTTCAGCGGGTAAGCAGCATGATTTTGTCACTGAGCTTTTGGCTAGTAAACGGATGTCGGAGCTGGTCACCGAGATTGGCGAACGTTATGATGACCGTATTATTATTTTTGACGGGCCGCCGTTACTACCGACGCCGCAAACACAGGTGCTAACCACTCTGGTGGGGCAGGTAGTGTTCGTTATTGAGGCCGGAAAAACACCGCAGGCGCTGGTCGATGAGGCGTTGGATATGATCTCTGAAGATCAGGCAACCGGCCTGGTGATGAATAAGAGTGAAGGTATCTCCGGCCGTGGCAGTTATTACTATGGTTATTATGGCGAAAAATAAGAATTCCAGCTGCGAACAAATTTTATGGTTATTCAAAATGCTTTAACGGTAGATGTTGAAGATTATTTTCAGGTATCGGCTTTTGCGAAAAACATTGATCAAAGTGATTGGGATAAACATCCGCTGCGGGTAGAGAAAAACACGCAGCGGTTGATGGATATATTTGATGAGGCGCAGGTGAAGGCCACGTTTTTTGTTTTAGGCTGGGTCGCAGACCGGAACAGAAGCCTTGTTAAGGAGATCGCACGGCGCGGTCATGAAGTTGCCAGTCATGGCTATAGCCACCAATTGATTTATAATCAAACCGCTGAAGTTTTTCGCGAAGAAACCATACGTTCTAAATCTCTGCTGGAAGATATAGTGCAGCAACCGGTAAGAGGTTATCGTGCCGCCAGTTACTCGATCACTGGCAACTCATTGTGGGCGTTGGATATTCTGGCCGAAGCCGGTTTTGAATATGATTCGAGCATTTTTCCAGTACGTCATGACCGCTATGGTATCCCCGATGCAGAAGAGGTGCCGCATGTGCTTAAAACACCGGCTGGTCATTCTTTGGTAGAGTTTCCGCTGTCTATCGCAAAACTGCTCAACTATAAGCTGCCGATTGCCGGCGGTGGTTATTTTCGTTTGTATCCGTATGCACTATCAAAGGCTGGATTGAATCAGGTGAACAGGCGACAGCAACCATTTATTTTCTATTTGCACCCATGGGAGATTGATCCGCAACAGCCGAGGATAAATGCGAGCCTGTTTTCCCGTTTCCGTCACTATAACAATCTCGCTCGCTGCGAAACACGGCTACAGCAGCTGCTAAATGATTTTGAATTTACCACTGCGGTGGAGGTGCTGACTAGCCTGGACCTTCTGGAAGCCGGTTGATGAGTTATTATATTGAATTAACAGCTGTATCTGATATGGAACTGCTGCAGTCTGACTGGACGAAGCTCGAGGCAAATGCAGACTGTTCTTATTTCCAGTCCTGGGGCTGGATAGGTGTCTGGTTGAAAGAGGTGGTCGCCGATATGCGGCCACAGGTAATCCGTGTCTGGGAGCGAGAGGAACTGGTGGCCATCGGTATCCTTATTAATACATCGGTGACACGTCGCGGCATTCTGTCGTCAAGAAAGCTATTTCTCAATGAAGCGCCTGTTAATAACCGTAATATGATTATCGAATACAATGGTCTGGTGCTTAAACGAGGGCATGAGGAAGGCGTATACAAGGCGGTGATATACCATTTGCGGTACGCGGATGCCAACTGGGATGAACTTTGTCTTGGGCTGGTGCGCAAGTCGATAACCGACACCTTTCTCGGGGATCTGGACACCGAGTTTTATCTGACCATCGAGAACCGGGTTAGCTCCTGGCAGTTTGATAGTGAAAAGATTGAACAGGGCATGAGTGGTATCTGCCATAGCCTGAGCAGAAACCGCCGCTATCAGATCAATAAAGCGTTGAAAGTCTACCGAAAAGAGGGTGATATTGTTCTTGAAGAAGCTAAAACGGTTGAGCAGGCACAGGATTATTTTGATGGATTAAAAAAACTGCACACCTTGCGTTGGGTGGCAAGAGGTAAAACTGGCTCATTTGCTAATCCAGTTTGGGAGAATTTTCACAGGCAGATGATCAATACGCGATTTTCCTGCGGTGAGATACAGCTGGTTAAGGTCGCGACTCCCAGTCGGACTATTGGCTATATCTACAGTTTTTTATGGCGCGGTCGCGTCTATGTATTGCAAACCGGTTTTAATATGGACATCCCTAAAAATGGCCAGCCCGGTTATATATCGCATATGTTTGGCATTTTGCATAACCAGAAAAAAGGCTATGAAATATATGATCTGCTGTCCGAGGATTCGGGGTATAAAAAAATATTGTGCAACAGCTCGGAAGAGCTGATTACTGTTTGTTTTAAGCGTATCGCGGTAAAGTCTATGTTGCGCCAGGTTTCGGTATCGGCTCTCAGAAGCGGTTATATTAGCACCGTGGTGAAGAGTTCGATTACAGACAAGATCAATGTTTACGGATCTGGCACACTGGACACGTTGCGTGAAAAATGGATACGGCTGATAAATAAATGGCCCTCACAGGAAAGAAAATATCTGTTGGTCGGGTCGGAGAGTTCTGGTACCACGGCGGTATCAGATTTGTTGTTTAAGGAAGTTAGTAATCTACGTTATCTCGAAGAAGGCGAGCAGCAGTGGGTGTGGGAGGCATATCGCGGTATTTATCAAAAAAAGACAAAGGTTAGAGATTATCCGCGCCTGCAGCTGTTTGATGCGATCAAGGTTCCGGGGTTTTCGATGATCATCAACGAGTTTCTGACGGAGTTCCCTAACACTACTATCGTCTATCTGGTGCGTGATCCGCGCGATTTCGCCAGTTCCGCAATAAAAACCTGGAAGATAGGCAAGATGAAAGATTTTCATAAAGTGCCCTGGACGAAAATTGAATGGTTGGGTGTTAACTGCGAAGATCCGGTCAAATGCCTTGCGCTTAGATGGAAAGCTTATCTTAATGCGGCGAAAAAAATTGATAATGTCGTGTTTATAAAGTATGAAGATTTTTGTCAGGATAAAGTTGGCGTGATAGAGGGTATTTGTAAAAAGCTTGATTTACCCTTTGATATGAGTCGGGTATCGCAGTTGTGTGATACTCAGCTTAGTCATGCCAGTGTGCGGGCGTATCGACCAACGGGGCCCGGTGGTTGGCGTGATAGCATCCTTGAAGAAAAGCATGTTAAATCGATAGAAAAAATATGTGAAAAAGAAATGAAAGACTGGGGATATGAATTTTCACGGGATAGTGATTTCCTGGCGACAAAAAATGAGGTATCTGGTGGTTAATATTATTGATCGATATCGGGAGGTGGAAAAATATTTTGTGTTAAACAGAATGCGTGGTAAATCATATATGATTTCATTTTTCTGCCTTTCTGGGTTTATATTCAATCGTATTGTTGGTGTCAAGAATAATGTATTAAATACGGGTAGTGTACTTGAAG
>JAADGZ010000008.1 GCA_013152045.1 Gammaproteobacteria bacterium | reverse complement strand
AATCCTTACGTGCGGTTATCGCCCAGACCCTGTTGAAAAAAATTGGCGGCGGACGGGTGGCCGCACACGAGATCATGGTCGGCACGCCCGCGATTCGCAACCTGATTCGTGAAGACAAGGTGGCGCAAATGTATTCCGTCATCCAGACGGGGCAGGCGCAGGGAATGCAGACCCTGGATCAATGTCTACAGGATCTGGTCGCACGCGGCATTGTCAGCAAACAGGAAGCAAAAATGAGAGCGGCCAACAAGGATGCCTTTAATTAAGACAGATCACGGCTGTCTCGTTAACCCCTCTCCCCATCGGGGAGAGGGGTGGGGAGAGGGGCCTAATTTAGGTAAGGCCTTGTTTTATTTACCCCCCTCATCCTAACCTTCTCCCCTCGGGGAGAAGGGACGGCTTCGATTTTAGATGGCGGTCATTTCATGTTTTTAATGGTTTTGAAGGATAAGTAACATGGATTTTGATTCATTACTCAAACTGATGGTGCACAAGAATGCATCCGATCTGTTTATTACGGCTGGAGTGGCACCGAGCCTGAAAGTTAATGGCAAGATCACGCCGGTCACCCAGGCGAGTCTGACTCCGGCGCAGGCGCTGGAAATCGTGACCAGTATTATGAGTCCGGCGCAGCGGCAAGAGTTTGAGCGCGATAATGAATGTAATTATGCGATCTCCGCTTCGGGCATTGGCCGTTTTCGCGTGAGTGCATTCTACCAGCGTAGCCATGCCGGTATGGTGCTGCGTAAAATCGAGACCACTATCCCGACTATTGAAGAACTGCGTTTACCCCTGGTGCTCAGGGATCTGGCGATGACCAAGCGCGGGCTGGTCATTTTTGTCGGTGCGACCGGCTCGGGTAAATCCACTTCCCTGGCAGCAGTTATCGGTTATCGCAATAAAAACAGCACCGGCCATATCATTACCATCGAAGATCCGATTGAATACATTCACAACCATGCGGGTTGCATCGTTACCCAGCGCGAGGTGGGGCTGGATACCGAAAGTTATGAGGTGGCTTTGAAAAACACCTTGCGGCAGGCGCCTGATGTCATCGTTATTGGCGAAATCCGGACCCGTGAAACCATGGACCACGCGATTACTTTTGCTGAAACCGGACATCTTTGTCTGGCTACCCTGCATGCCAACAATGCCAACCAGGCCATGGATCGCATTATCAACTTTTTCCCCGAAGATCGGCGCAACCAGTTGTTGCTGGATCTGTCTTTAAATATGAAAGCGATTGTTGCCCAGCAGCTCATCTCTACTCCTGACGGGCAGGGACGGATTCTGTGCGGTGAGGTGATGATCAATTCCCCACTGATGGCCGACTTGGTTCGTAAAGGCGAAGTTCACAAGATGAAGGAGTTGATGGCTAAGTCTCGACAGATGGGCATGCAAACCTTTGATCAGGCGCTCTATGAGCTCTACAAAGTGGGTAATATCACCTACGAAGACGCCATCAACCACGCTGACTCCGCCAACGAATTGAGGTTGATGATCAAGCTGGGTGAAACCCACGGTGGCGATATGGATGCCATGACTTCAGGGCTGGATGGGGTTACGATTCAGGAAACGGAAAATTTCTAGAAGCCTGATATTCCGGCAGACTTGCCGGAGATTTTCTTAATAAAACCAAGCCCTATTTTTGAATATGATGATTGTTGCACTACGATACCTTGCCTGCCTGTGGGGCCTTATGCTGCTTTCTTTCAGCGTGCAGGCGGGCTTGCTCAAGAGTGGCTTCGAGGCAAAATTCAATGTTTATGTCAGCGGCATTTATGCCGGTGTGAGTAGTCGCCATCTTTTGCGCCATGATAATTTCATTGAGTACCATTCACGCACCGTGGCCGAAGGTCTGGCCAGTTTATTCGTTTCTGATATCGTCAGCGAGGTCAGTCAGGCCCGCTATGAAGACAAGGATATTGTCTCACTTTCCTATCGCTATCAACAAACCGGTGGCAAGGATGAAGTGGATGAATCGGTGAGTTTTGACTGGGGCAAGCAGCAACTCCATATTAGTAGCAATAATAAAACCTATCCCATCCAGCCCCACACGTACGATGTGCTGTCGTTCCAGCTGGCCTTGATGAAGATCCTGTCATCTTCGCCGAAAAAGTTTGTTTTCCACGTTGCCGATCATCACGATCTGCACACCTATGATGCCACTGTCAGCGGCAAGGAAACTATTGATACGGAATACGGCGAGTTGGAGACCGTGCGCGTCGATTCTGTCAGTCGTGAGAACGGCAATCGTTTCACCTTCTGGTGCGCAGCAAAACTGGATTATTTGCCGGTACGGGTAGAATTTGAACGGGCCGATACGGGCATGGGCAGTATGACCGAATTGAAATCATTGCAGTTGCTTGGCACGCCTTCCCCCCAACCCGTGGCAGAATAAGCGCGCCGGATCCCCGTTTGCGCCTGTTTGGAGACAGAATCCGGCCGACCTGTGACCCGCGCAGGCCCAGTTTGTTGTCGATTCCAGCTTGAAAGTAAAAGCCCGCTACACGAATGGGGATTGTTTCTGTTAGAATTCGGCCCCTCTTTGCCATCAGTTTAATTCATGTTCAAAATCCTGGCTCAACATCCCTGGCGCAGTACTCTGTGGCTGGTTGCCGGCTTCAGCCTGCTACATCTGCTCTTGATCGGCCAGGTAGAATTGAGCGGGGATGAGTCTCATTACGCCCTTTACGGTTACTATCTCGACTGGAGCTATTTCGATCATCCGCCGCTGGTAGGTTGGTTGAATGCCCTGATTCTGCCTTTTTCGGATTCAGAATTTGCTCTGCGTTTGTGGCCGGTATTCTTGTCCGCCCTCAGCGCCCTGTTGTTGTACGGTATGACGCGCGAGCTGTTTCCCGATGAGCCGGCCTGGCTGGGCCTGGCCAGTGTCGCGGTATTCGAATCGGGCGTTATGTTCCAGCTCATCGGCATGGCCATGTTGCCCGATACACCGCTCATTCCCCTGTCGCTGGCGGCGGGTTGGGTTTTGTTTCGCGCCCTCCAACGCGCCCGGCTGGGCGACTGGCTGTTGTTGGGTTTGCTGTTTGGTCTGGCGGGCTTGTCCAAGTATACGGCCGTGACTCTGGTGGTGACCGCCCTGCTGGCCATTTTCTGGCTCGGTCGGGGCCGCCTGTTACGTAGTATCGGCCCCTGGCTGGCGGTGTTGCTGGCGGTTATTGTGATCCTGCCGGTGCTAGTCTGGAACTTCCAGCACGAATGGATTTCTTTTCTTTATCAACTGGGGCACGGTATGCCCCAGCGAGCCTGGCAGGCGAAGCGTTTTTTGACCTCTCAGTTGGGTCAGCTGATAGCCTACTCGCCAGGTATTTACCTATTTGGTTTTATCGCCATCGTTTCAGCCTTACGCAAGCCCTGTCCTGGTAGTAAACTGTTGCTGGCCCTGGCCCTGCCGGTTTTGTTGCTGTTCGGTTGGAACGGCGGTTACGAAACCAGTTTGCCCCATTGGCCAGCCCTGGGCTGGGCAGCACTGGCGCCGCTGATCGCCCGCTGGTTGGCTCATCACTGGTCGAGCCGGGGTGTGCGCCTGGGAACCTATCTTTCTTCGCTCTATTCTGGCCTGCTGATCCTGACCATTGCTGTTCTCATCCTCATGCCCTGGAATCCCTTTGCCCCCAACCAGCATCCGCTGTCCGATGTGTATGGCTGGCAGCAGGCGGCGGAACGAGCCTTGCGTCTACGTGACGCCATGGCGCAGACAGAAGGACCCGAGCCGGTTTTGTTTGTGGGCAACTGGTCGATATTTAGTCATATTGCCTGGTACGCTCGTCCTACTCCCGTGCAGGTCACTGATCAACGTTTTGATCAGTCCGATCTCTGGTATGGCAGTCCCCAGGTCGGTGCGCGGGGCATCGTGATTGTGCCGCAGTATTATCATGATCGCCCGCAGACCAGTGGCACAGGGAAATTCGAACATTGCCGACAAGAAGCCGAGACCGTCAAGGCAATGAAAAGTGATACGCCTGCTGCCACTTATTTTTTGTATGTCTGTGATAACTATCTAGGAAAATAATGCTCAAAACAACGCCTCTTGCCTCTCCCTGGACCTGGGCTGTGCCGTTAACCGGATTGTTTTTGTTTGCCCTGATCCGGCTCAGTGGTGTGAATCAGGAATTGTTTCTGCTGATGAATCACGGTTTGTTTCTGAAACCAGAGGCCATCTGGATCAATGTGACGCTGTTTGGGGATGCGGGGATGGTGCTGGTACTGGTGCTGCCCTTTGTGGGTCGGCGTCCCGATCTGATCTGGTCGGGGGTGCTGGCGGGAATTATCGCCGCTGTGGTGGTCAATGCGGCCAAGGAATTTTTTTTGATTGATCGCCCGCCAACGGTGCTGGCGGTAGAACAGTTTCATCAACTGGGTCATCGTTTCGGTGGCACCTCCTTTCCCTCCGGGCATACTGCTGCAATCTTTGTTTTTGCGGGTATTTTTGCCTTACTGCCATTTCCGAACCGCTTGCGCATCGGGGTCTTGTTGTTTGCAGCACTGGTCGGCCTCTCGCGTATTGCGGTGGGTGCTCACTGGCCTGCCGATGTTGCCGTCGGAATGGCGGTGGGCTGGGGCTCTGCTTTCATCGGCGTACAACTGGCTAAATGGCTGCCAGGCGAGCATGTCGGGGTTCAACGTGGTACTGCCATGTTGCTAATTTTTACGGTCTATTATTTGATATTCTTGCATCATGATGGCGACAAACAAGCTCGCTTGCTGGAAATTAGCGTTCCGCTTCTTTGTCTGGCGCTGGCTTTGCCGGGGATCATACGGCTGTTTCGACCAGCAAGGCTGGCGCATGACTGATTCTGTTCAGGCGACGCCTTCGCAACGGCGTCAACACTGGGGTGTCGTTTTGCGCCTGCTGGTGACGCTGCTGATTCTGTGGCTGATTTTCCGCAGCATTGATGTCGTTAGCGTGCTGAGTGTCATTAAACAGGTCAATTTGCCGCTCTTGGGGCTGGCGATATTATTCCAATTACTGAGTACGCTGCTGGCGGGTTATCGCTGGTATTTGGTTATGCACCAACTTCAGTTTGGCAAGCATGCGGGTTTCTACATCAGGAGTTATTTCAAAGGCTCTTTCTTCAACCAGGGTTTGCCAACCAGTATCGGTGGTGATGCTATCCGGGTCATCGATGTGGCAGCTACGGGTTTTCGTAAACGGGATGCCTTCAAGGGCGTGTTTATCGATCGTATCCTGGGTTTGGTCGGCTTGCTGTTGCTGAACCTGTTCGCCAATGCTCTGCAACCTGATCTATTGCCCAGGGGACTCTTCTATACTCTGAATCTGCTGGTGCTGGGCGGGGTAATGGGGTTTGTGGCGCTGAACTTTATCCATCACCTGCGCTGGTTCAACCAATGGCGTATCAGTCGTTTTCTACTCACTATTTCATCCCAGATGCAGAGTGTGATGCGGGGCTTCAGGAATAGCTCGATGCAAATGAGCCTGTCGATCATCATCCATATTCTGTCGATGATTAATATTTTTCTGATTGGTCGTAGCGTAGGGCTAGACTACGATTTTGTGACATTTACCATTATCGTGCCGCCGGTCATCCTGCTGACTCTGGTACCTATTTCCCTGGCAGGTTGGGGGGTGCGGGAAGGCGCGATGATCGGTCTCTTTACCCTGGTGGGTGCCGATAAATCCATCATTCTGTCCATGTCCATTCTGTACGGTATCATTCTTGTCTTGGCCAGCCTGCCCGGACTCTATGTCTATCTGTACGGCAAATATCATCATGTCTAAAACATATAGTCGAATAGAGGGGGTGGTATGAAGGTCGACAGTATGCGCAAGATCGATTATTACGCAGGTATTCCGCTGTGCTTCCTGCTCAGTCTCGGCTTGCGGTTGCGGCGCCTGTTTCGTCCCAGGCAGCATAGGCCTGCAAGCAAGGTGTTGTTGATCGAACTGTCTGAAATGGGCAGTGCCATTCTGGTGGATCCGGCTATGCGTAAACTGCAGGCCAATGGCGCTGAACTGTTCTTTTTAATTTTTGCTAAAAACGCCGCTAGCTTGCGATTGCTGGGCACGGTGGCCGAGGATCACGTCTTTACCATCCGTGAGGACGGCCTCATGCACCTGCTGATCGATACGTTGCGTTTTTTCTTGTGGGCACGCAGGCGGCGCATTGATTCGGTTATCGATCTAGAGTTGTTCTCTCGTTTTACCGCCTTGCTGAGTGGGCTTTCCGGTGCGGCTAATCGCGTTGGATACTACAGCTTTCACAACGAAGGACTCTATCGGGGTGAGTTGCTTACGCATCGGGTGGCTTACAATCCCTATCTACACATCAGCAAAAATTTTATTGCGATGGTCAATGCCCTGCTGAGTGAGCGGGACGAAGATCTTTATTCACGAAGCATTATTGATGACGATGAAATCCGGCTTGCCCGAGTCGAGATTCCTCTGCTACAGCAGCAGGCGATGCAGCAGCGGGTGCAGGAAAGTTATCCGGACTATGTTAGCGGACGACAACGTATCGTTTTGATCAATCCTAATGCCAGTGAATTGCTGCCACAGCGTCGCTGGATGCCAGATCGTTACGTCGAGGTGATGCGTCGGTTGCTGGCCGAATTCGACGATGTGTTGATTCTGATCACCGGTGCACCGGCCGAATGCGCCGAGGCTGATGATCTGAAACAACAGGTGGATAACCCGCGTTGCGTCAATTTTGCGGGCAAGCTCAAGTTGCAGGAACTACCGGTTCTCTACAGCATTGCCAGCCTGATGCTAACCAATGACTCAGGGCCGGGCCACTTTTCTTCCATCACCGACTTGCATACGTTTGTTATTTTTGGTCCGGAAACACCAAAACTCTATGGTTCCCTTGGTAACAGCACCCCGATTTATGCCGGTCTGGCCTGTTCGCCCTGCGTCAGTGCCGCCAATCATCGCAAGACACCCTGTCATAATAATGTGTGTCTGCAGTTGATTAGCGCGGACGAGGTATTTGCCCAGATCCAGACGGTCCTTGCTGAACAGGCTTAAGCCTGAATTTTGCCGTTTACCGAATTTCTAAATTAACGGTTTTAGTTTCATCAAGCCGACGCGGCTCTGCTGGTTCGGCAACGGGCTGGGTGGTTTGGGTTTCATCGACCGGGGTTTGTTGTGGTGTGTCAGCACTGGGTTGCGCGGTTTGGGTTCCATCGACCGGGGTTTGTTGTGGTGTGTCAGCACTGGGTTGCGCGGTTTGGGTTTCATCGACCGGGGCTTGTTGTGGCGTGTCAGCACTGGGCTGCGCGGTTTGGGTTTCATCAACCGGAGCTTGTTGTGGCGTATCAGCAACGGGTTGGGCGGTTTGAGTTTCATCGGTTCCGATGTCATTAACCGGGGTTTGTTCTGATTTGCCAACAATGGGCTGGCTGAGCATAGATTGTTCAACGTTGATTGGCGTCTGAGCGCCTGGTTCAACAGGCATTTTTGCCAGAGATTTTTCCATGTTCAGGTTATCTCTAAGCTGCTGCTTTAATATTGCTAGCTGCCTGTTTGCTAATGTTCTGGCATCAAGCACCGTGTCCAGACGTCGGGCAATAATACTTGTTTGCTCATAAAGAGAATAACCCGTGATCTTGTTTTCATTGAATTTCTTATTTATTCGTTCAAGCAATGATTCGATATACAAAACTTTTTCTTCAGCGGCTTTGGGTTTGAGTTCAGTGAGCGTTTCGACTTCTTTAGCAACATAATAGGCGTGTCTCGCCTTGCGCATCGCTATGGCACTGACCTTCTCGACCTGTTCGTTGTCTCGGTAATACACGCGAATAAATTTTCTTGCACTTTCCAGTTCGGTTTCAGCTTTTTCGAATGTTTTTTTAGCCAGCTCTTTAGCATCTGCATCATCGGCTCGTTCAAGCATTGCTTCGACTGGACGCAGGTTTTTGTTGAGGACAATATTAATTTCCAGTTCCTGCATTTCTTTCAATAATTCAGCCTGGCCTTGCATGGCCTGGTTCATTTTACCTTCTTCAATTTCTTTGACCAGGTCGATCACATCATCAACATAATTTTGAATGTCGCGAGTAAATTTCTTTTCTTCATCGACTTTTTTCAGCATATCCAGTTCAGCTAAAGCATCACTTAATGATGACTTTACTTTTGCTTTAATGACCATACCGTTGTCAATCAACTGATTAACCTTAAAACAATCTTTCACCCCTTCGGCCAGCGTTTTTTCTGTTTTTATTTCTTTCTGGCCTTTTTTAAGGTTGTCGGATGCTTGTTCAAGATGCAGCGGGGCGAAAAAATTAAATTCTTCCTTGTTGGCTTTGGCAATGGCCATGCTGGCTGTTTCGCATACCTGTTGAGGCGTTTGCTTCGTTTTTGCCGCCTGCTCGACTACCGCATCATCAATGTATTTTATATTTGCAATCTGGGGGGAGGCGCAGGCCGATAAAAAAAGAGTCAGAACAGCGATGCCGATATTTTGGGTTGATAAATCCATTTTTCATTCCTTAACCTATTCAAACGATAATCCATTTGCTGCTGGAGCGAGGGACGGAGCTGGGCCGTAGTGCAATATAGTCGTACAATTATTGCTTAAAGTCGACTTTTTCCACATAAAAATGGAGTTTTTAAGGCGCGACGCTTTAAACCTCTGTCCGGGAAGATGGATTCTAGTAAGTGTAAGTATGTGAAAAATTTACTTTTTTATGATCAGTCAACAAGTTGTCAGCAAAATATTTTTTGTTTTTTAAAATAGAAAATTTGGAATTAAAGAGATATAGCGGCCAGCTGATGTTCTTAATTTTTATGATCGGAGGAGGGAATGCAAATTGTTCTTTTGGTTGCGGTATGGGTTCCCACGCCGGAGCGTGGGAACCCGTTGAATGTTTAAGCCTTCCTGCGTCGGGCAAATCCAACCATAGCAAACAGGCCAGAGCCAAATAACCAGACTGCCGTAGGTACTGGCACAGCCGATGTGGCCAGAGCTATGCCATCAAGTGCAAAACCATTGCCAGGATCAAGAGGCTCAATCAACAAAGAGCGGATGGTGGCAGTATCGGCCTGGATACCAACAAAATAGAGAAAATAAAATGGGCTAGAATTTCCTGCGAGTGGACGGGGTAAACCTAAGTGCGGACTGTTTGGTGTGATGACGCTACCTAGTGAGTTACCCGTATTGTCCAGACGGTCATAAGCGGTAATCCTTACGCCCACTTCAGGTCGAGAAATACCCAGCATAAAACTTGCGCCTACGGCTGATAAGGCCTGATCAAAATTTAAAACAATGTTTGTTCCTATCTCCCATTCACCTCTATAATCGCCGGGAGCGACCGATGAATGAACCGGTGCCAGAAAGCGGCTTACCGGGTAATAAGAACGATCGAATACGCCTAAAATAGCCGGATCAGTTAATATCTCTGTGCTGCTACCGGAGACATATTCTTTGGATGTTACGGTAATATTCGTGCCTGCTACATTGATCAGCAGCGGGCCAAATGGGTCAGCCGAACCGCTCGGAGGTAAGTCATAAAAAGTAGCACCATTCAAATCTGAAAAACTGTGCGTGACAGCGGCATTTGCACTGGCAGTCAGGATTGCGCCAAGCGCAAACGTGATTAAAGCTGATTTCATTTTAATTTCCTTGTGAATTTTATGTTTATTCTGTGTGTAACTGTATTTCTATCGTTGTCGGAAATTAAAGCACAGACAGAGTTACATCCGAGTTACAGTTTTGCCCTGGGGTATCGTTAAAGTATGCTGGTGGCAGGATCGTGCATCGAGGCAAAGAATTAACTAATCGCAGGCTCTCAAGCTTTATAATAAAGCCGCGATAAGGAAGTAATAAGACTATGATTTTGTTATCGTTCCATTAGGCAGCCATCCTTCTGTGGGAAGGAAATATATCGGCAGTAGCGTTATGGTGTATTGAAAAGTATGTAATAAGTAGTAGTAAGGTTCTGATTGATTTATTTATCAGGGTTTCCGTAAGAATTAATAATTATAATTGGAAATAACCAAGCTCTATGTCGTCCTCACTGTATTTTCCACCAAAAGTTTGTCCGCCGCGATTAAATGAAATTTACTTGCGCGAAAGATTGTTTGAAAGACTGAACGAAAAGCTGCTGTTTCCGGTTATCTGGATCAGCGCACCCGCCGGTTCGGGTAAAACCACGCTGATCAGTAGTTTTGTTCAGTCAGTTAAACGTCCCCTGGTTTGGTATTGTTTTGATCAGGGTGATAGCGATCTGGGATCTTTTTTCCATTATTTGACGCTGGCCTGCAAACGCAGTCAGCGTTTGTCGCGGATAAAGCTAGCAGCATTTACACCGGAATATAAAAATGGGCTGGATAATTTCTCGCGCAGTTTTTTTCGGGCGTTTTATGCTGCCTGCAAACCAGGTTCGATTCTTGTTTTTGACGACTACCACAAGATATCTCCTGAATCTGAATTACACCGGGTTATACAAATCGCGATCAGTGAAATTCCTGAGGGCTTGAATATTATAATTAGTGGCCGCCATGCACCACCGTCATTTGCTGCCAGTCTAATAGCAAAGAAACAGCTGGCCTTGCTTGACTGGTCACAGATTAAATTTGTAAAAAATGAAGTTGAGCATATTTTGCGTTTGTTTATTCCTGTAAATGAGCCGCCGCCAACGGCTGCGCTAGGTGAAAGAATCTATACACAGACAGATGGCTGGATTACTGGGATTATATTGTTACTGGAATCAAAATGTTCTCATTATTCAAGCGCGACTAATATCGATGTTAGTCATGTCGATCTGGTATTCGAATATTTTTCGGCAGAAATAGAAAACCATATTGATGAAGAGATTCTGAGTTTTCTAAGCCAGGTCGCACTGATGCCTGCTGTTACCGCTGAAAATGCCGTTAAATTAACGGAAAATAATCAGTCCGGGGCGATTCTGGATAAATTGTCTAAGCAGCATCTGTTTATTTCTCGGTTGGGAAGATTAACGGTCAG
>JAADGZ010000064.1 GCA_013152045.1 Gammaproteobacteria bacterium | reverse complement strand
ACAGGCCGCCTTTTTCACCACGTTGGGCGACATATTCAGCACCTGCTTGAAAATGGGCAGTTTCTGCCAGGCGTCTTTCATGCCTTTTGGCGGTTCGGGTTCCTTGAGATAGGCCAACAGTTTGCCCACTTCGCGCAAGGCGGCTACGGATTCTTCGCCCATGCCCAGGGCGACGCGCTCGGGGGTGCCAAACAGGTTGGCCAGCACGGGGACTTCTGAACCACGCGGGTTTTCAAACAGCAGAGCCGGGCCACCGGCGCGCAGGGTGCGATCGCAGATCTCGGTCATTTCCAGAAAGGGATCGACCGGCTGGCTGATACGTTTAAGCTGGCCTTTTTTTTCCAGCAGGCGGATGAAGTCTCGCAGATCGTTGTATTTCATTAAATTCGAAAGCCGCCGTGACGTTTGCGATTGCGATAGTCCATGATGGCAATACCTGCGGCGAGGCCGGCGATTAAAAACAACAGCATCACACCCCAGAACCAGTCAGGCAATCCAGGCGGTTCATTGGCCATTTCTTTGGCGCTAAGCAACTCTTTTCCCTGCAGGCTGCGCAAGGCCATATTGATGCGGATACGCAGGTTGGCCAGCTCTTTTTCTGTGGCGATAAAATTTGTTTGTGCGGTGCCGGTTTTCATTTTTGTTTGTTTGAGTGCGTCAAGCTGGCTGATTTTGGTTTTCAGTTGTTCTATTTCTGTTTCTGCCGCTTTAAGTTTTAGATCTTCTTTGACAGCGGCCGCTGTTGGTTGCTTGCTCTGAATTTTTTTCTTCAGCTCCTGCATCGAAGTCTGGGCATTGGAAACCTGATCCTGACGTATTTGAAGTTCGCGCTCGGTTTTTTTCAACTTCTGTTGTAATGCCGCGAGTTGTTTCTGCGTCCTTTTATGTTTGGCCAGCAAAATATCATATTGTGCTGGCGCGGGCTGTTCGCTCACCAAAAAAGCGTCATCAACCCAGCCCTGGGTGCCATTTGGTAGGCGGACCTTTTTGAAATTATTATGCTCTGCAAGAATTTCTAATGAGGTGCCGCTGGGTACCGATTGCAGTAGGGGGCTGTCGTTGCTCGCGCTTTTATGTACGCCCAATAAAATACGATCCGTTACATACAGGCTATCGGCCCAGAGATTATGTGTGAATAGCATCAGCAATAAGATTGAAATGCTCGTTTTTGATGTCATTGGTCTGTCCTTGAATCTGGTTTTATTATTCGGCAATTCCGCAGTGACGCAGGAGAGCGTCGATTTGTGGCTCTCTGCCACGGAAGTCTACAAACAGTTCCATGGGTTCTTTGCTGCCGCCCTGCTCAAGAATGCTGTGTAGAAATTTGCGTCCGCTGGTGGGATCAAAAATACCTTGTTCTTCAAACAGTGAAAAGGCATCTGCCGATAGTACTTCTGCCCACTTATAGCTGTAATAACCTGCAGCATACCCCCCTGCAAAGATATGTGAAAAGCTGTTTTGAAAACGGTTGTAAGGCGCAGGTTTGATAACTGCAACCTCGGTACGCACTTCATCCAGGATTTTCTGCACCCGTTTTGCTTGCTTTGATTTGTCAGTCGAATCATATTCAAGATGTAGGCGAAAATCGAACAGGGAAAATTCCAGTTGCCGCAGCATTTGCATGCCGGATTGAAAATTCTTCGCCGCATACATTTTATCAAACAAATCGTCAGGCAGGGGGTCGCCGGTTTTGACGTGACCACAGATTAAATTCAGCGCTTCTTTTTCCCAGCACCAGTTTTCCATGAATTGACTAGGCAGCTCCACTGCATCCCAGGCTACGCCACTGATGCCGGAGACGCCAGTATAGTCCACCTGGGTTAGCATATGATGTAGACCGTGACCAAATTCATGAAACAGAGTGATGACTTCGTCGTGCGTGAACTGTGCCGGTTCGTCGTTGATGGGCGGCGTCAGATTGCAGGTCAGATAGGCGACTGGCGTTTGTAGCGTGCCATCAGGATTACGTTTGCGGCCAACACAGTCATCCATCCAGGCGCCACCACGTTTGTTCTCGCGCGCGTAGAGATCCAGATAGAACTGGCCGCGCAGTTCATTATCTTCGTCATAGATATCAAAAAAACGGACATCTTTATGCCAGCAGTCAATGCCTTCGACTTCCTGAATAGTGAGACCGTAAAGTCGTTTCACCACTTCAAACATGCCGGGGATGACGCGCGTTTCCGGAAAGTAGGGTTTCAGCTCTTCCTGGCTGATGTCGAAAATATGCTGGCGCAGCTTTTCAGAGTAACAGGCCATGTCCCAGGGCTGTAGTTCATCGATGCTATAGTGTTCGCGG
Organism: Gammaproteobacteria bacterium; assembly: GCA_013152045.1. Classification (GTDB taxonomy): domain Bacteria; phylum Pseudomonadota; class Gammaproteobacteria; order UBA6429; family Thiohalophilaceae; genus JAADGZ01. The sequence continues at coordinate 4,712 of JAADGZ010000064.1, read as the reverse complement.
GCAAAGTCCTGTAATACCTGTAATTCTTTTTCTGCAACTGGTTTGGCACGCTGTGTCAGATCATGCAAAAACCCCGTTACTCGCTGGGGTGAGTCAGCCATCTTGGTGACCAGCGAACGTTCGGCGTAGTTGGCGTAGCCTAGTAGTTGGGCCGATTCATGACGCAAGGCGAGAATCTCTTCCATGACATCCGCATTGTCCCAAGTGCCTGCTTCCGGCGCCTGAAGCGGAAATAGATCCGAAGCGCGGGTCACATAGGCATGGTAAATTTCTTCACGCAGGCTGCGGTCATCAGCATAGGTAATCACCGCATGATAAGAAGGAAAGTCCAGCGTGAACAGCCAGCCGGTTTTTTCTTTTTGTTGCGCCGCTTGTTTTGCCATAGCCCGGGCGGAATCCGGCAGCCCAGCCAGACGGGATTCCTGTTCAATCAGGATACTCCAGGCCTGGGTGGCATCCAGCACATTCTCTTCGTAACGGGTGGTCAATTGTGACAGGCGTTGACGAATTTCACGATAACGGGTTTTCTTTTCTGTGGACAGATCCACGCCGGAAAGGTGAAAGTCACGCAGGGCATTATCGATTATTTTTTGCTGGGCCAGATCCAGTTCAGCAAAGTCCGGGCTGTCTTTTATAAACTTGTAGGCTTCATAGAGCCGGCGATTTTGACCCATCTCCGTGGCATATTCGCTTAGTTTCGGCAGACAGGCATTGTAGGCTTTGCGCAAGGGATCGCTATTAACCACTGAGTTCATGTGGCTAATTGGCGACCAGACACGGCTCAATCGATCATCCATATCTTCCAGCGGCTGAATCAGCGTGTCCCAGCTATAGTGGTCTTTGTAATCATCGAGACGCTGATTTACCATTTCACGGATTTCACTCAGAAGAATATCGATAGCGGGTTCGATGTGTTCAGGTTTGATGCGTGAAAATGCTGGCAGATCGGTCATTTCGAGCAGGGGATTGGACATATTAATCGTAACCTTGCGGGTTTATTTGCAATAATGGAGAGGCAGTTCTAAAGCAGTTTAATTTAACACGATGAATGACCACAGGAAATCGAATGACCGACAAATCTTTACCCTATGCGGATCTGACACCGGATGTCATTCTTGATGCTGTGGATGCCTACGATTATCGCACCAGTGGCAGCTTATTGGCATTGAACAGCTATGAAAATCGTGTTTATCAGATTGGCCTTGAGGATGATGGGTTTATTATTGCCAAGTTTTACCGGCCTGGACGTTGGAAAGATGAGACAATTCTTGAGGAGCATGATTTCAGCCTGGAGCTGGCGGCCGCAGAAATCCCAGTGGTTGCACCCTTGGCGGATACTCATCAAGACACGCTGCACTGTTATCAGGGCTATCGTTTTGCCCTGTTTCCTCGTCGCGGCGGTCGCTCGCCAGAGTTGGATGATCCGGAACATCTGCGCCAGTTAGGGCGTTTTCTTGGTCGTATCCATGCGCTGGGTAACAGTCGTCGTTTTGCCCATCGTCCGCGTTTAACCACGCAGCATTTTGGCCGAGAGGCGCTGGATTATTTGCTGGCCAATGATTTTATACCGGCTGAAATTGAGCATAACTACCGGCTTGCCGCAGAAGATGTGCTAACTCAAATCGAAAATAGCTGGGAAGCTTTGTTGCCCCTTCGGGAGTTACGCCTGCATGGTGATTGCCACCCCGGCAATATCCTCTGGACCGATACTGGCCCCCATTTTGTCGATCTGGATGATTGTCTGAGTGGTCCGGCGATTCAGGATTTATGGATGTTGCTCAGTGGCGACCAGGAACAGATGAGTATCCAGATGCAACAGATTCTGGAAGGCTATACGACTTTTTTTGATTTTGATCCGCTGGAATTACAGCTGATTGAACCTTTGCGCGCGCTGCGTATGTTGCACTACAGTGCCTGGCTGGCGCGGCGCTGGCAGGATCCTGCTTTCCCGTACGCCTTCCCCTGGTTTAATACGCCGCGTTACTGGGAAGATCAGCTTTATAGTTTGCGCGAACAATCTGAACGCCTGTCAATGCCTAGCATAAAGGTGGACTGAAAATAATATCAAGCAGTCTTGCTCTGGAATGATTTTAGAGATGAGCAGGGGGGGCTGTTTTTAAACGGCTTAATAAATGGTTTGGCGTTTTCTCTCGTTCCCACGCTCCTGCGTGGGAACGGATACTCGAATCAGCGTATCGATGGACGTATGGATTCCCACGCGGGAGCGTGGGAACCAGAAATCATATCACTTGCTTTGCGGGTGGTGGTTGTTGATTGCTTGACGTTTGTGCCAGGATTATTTATTCGTTCGCGGCTACATCGATCATATATTTGAGAGCTTCCTGTTCCGGTAATTTCCAACTGGTAGGATATGATGGTGTGCTCAGAATCTCAGGCTCTTTGCTCTCTTTTGGCATGTTTTGATGAGCCTCACATTCTTCCTGTATTGAGAGCAGAAAAGCACTTTCCTTGAGCCAGTGGATAATACGCATTTGGCCATGTTCATCTTCAACCAGGGCGGTACAGTTTTCTACCCAGTCACCGGCGTTAGCGTAAGTGATACCATCATCCATATCTTCCATCGCCGCATGATGAATGTGCCCGCAGACAATGCCGTCAACGCCGCGCTGACGCGCTTCACGCACCAGCGCCTGTTCGAAGCTGCTGATAAAGTTCACCGCATTCTTCACTTTGTGTTTCAGATAGTGAGAGAGTGACCAGTAGGGAAAGCCCATGCGGCGGCGCAAGTTGTTGAAGTGGCGATTAAGCCAGAGCAAAACATCATAGGCCCAGCTGCCAATATGCGCCAGCCATTGATTGCTGGCTACCACGCTGTCGAATTCATCGCCGTGAATGAGCAACAGGCGACGGCCATCGGCGGTTTCATGTACCGCATTCAGCTGTATCTGAATGCCATTAAAATTACTGCCCGCGTATTTGCGCAACATTTCATCGTGGTTGCCGGGGATATAAATTACCTGGGTGCCGGTGCGTGCTTTTTTAAATACCAGTTGCAGCAAATCATTATTGAGTTGCGGCCAGTGCCAGCCTGAACGCAGCTTCCATATATCAATGATATCGCCAAGCAAATAGAGGTATTCACACTCGGTATGGCGCAGAAAATCGAGTAAATACTCGCTCTGGGCATCGCGCGTGCCTAAGTGTGTATCGGATATAAAGACTGCTCGTTGTTTGAATGACGACATATCGACAACTCTCTGGTGCCTTAACACGAGGCCACCTTGCCTGTTTCTTATGACCAGCATGTAACAGATTTGTGAATATTTATTGACCGATTTGTCACACGAGTGTCTTTGTTCGTTCAATAAAGTGTCATTTTTTACATCTAGACTTAACCTCAGTTTACTCATCCAATGGGGATTGTTTATGAGTCAGATGACACGGGCGACAAGCAGCCAGCCCTTTAAGCTCAGTGGTGTTTTGGCCGGGACGCGAGGTTATGGTGTTAGACACCGCCTGGGCGGCTTACTTGAAACAGTGATGGAAAAGGCCTGTTATCTTGATCACCTTAACCGTCTCTATGCCAAGTTGCCAGAAACCCGGGATGACCGGGATTTTCTCCGCATAGTTCTGGAACTTTTCAAGATTGATTATCATGTGGCTGACCAGGGACTCACGCGCATTCCGCGTGAGGGCGGCCTGATCATTGTGGCCAATCATCCCTTTGGTGCAATTGAAGGCGTGATCATGGCGGCCATGCTACGCAGCCTGCGTAACGATGTAAAAATTCTCGCCAATGGCCTGCTCCAGCGTATTCCTGAGATCAGCGATCTGTTTATCGGGGTTGATGTGCTGAGCGGCAGTGGTGCCACGCAACGCAATATGTCGCCGATGAAGGAGGCGATGCGCTGGGTTGATAAAGGTGGCGTACTGGTCGTATTTCCAGCCGGGGAAGTGGCTCATCTGGATCTGCGCCGCCGTACGGTAACGGATCCGGTTTGGCATTCCAGCATCGGGCGCATCGTTCGCCGCAGTAAGGCTCCTGTTTTGCCGGTATTCTTTGAGGGGCGCAACGGTGCCATGTTTCAGCTGGCCGGTCTTCTGCACCCTCGTCTGCGCACTGCGCTGCTGCCGCGTGAAATGATCAATAAAGGCGGGCAAACATTGGTGGTGCGCGTGGGCGACGTCATTAGTGAAAAACGTCTGAGCGGTTTCAAGAAGGATGCTACGGCAATAACGGATTATCTGCGATTGCGTACGGAAATGCTGCATCGCGGCCAGTCTGGAGTCGCAACAAAAGCAGACAAAGCACTGGAGTCTGAATTGAACTGGCAGCCAGTTGCCGAACCAGAATCCAGCGAGGTGCTGGCGGCGGAAGTAGCCGCTTTACCGACTCGGCAACGGCTGCTTGAAAGCAGCGAGTTTACCGTTTATTACGCACGTTCTCGACAGATCCCCCGCCTACTGAATGAGATTGGTCGCCTACGCGAAGAGACTTTTCGCGCTAACGGCGAAGGTACCGGTAAGGCGCTGGACATTGATCTCTATGATAGTTACTACATTCATCTGTTTGTTTGGCGCCCGCAAAGTGGTGAGGTGGTTGGCGCCTACCGTCTGGGTGAGTCCGATAATATTCTTGCCCGCTTCGGCAAGAAGGGACTTTATACCCAGTCGCTGTTCCGTTATCGGCGGAAACTCCTGAATACCATTAACCCGGCGCTGGAGCTGGGGCGATCTTTTGTGCGGCAGGA
>JAADGZ010000100.1 GCA_013152045.1 Gammaproteobacteria bacterium | reverse complement strand
CAGGGATAAAGGTTTTTCGATAAAGTCATAGGCGCCCAGACGGGTGGCTTCGACAGCGGTTTCGACCGTACCGTGGCCGGACATCATGATTACTGGCATCGCTTGATGGCCATCTTCGGACCATTCTTTCAATAGGCTGATGCCATCTAGATCTGGCATCCAGATGTCCAGCAGCACCAGATCGGGGCGACGCTGGCGATGGGCATTGCGGGCGGCCTCACCGTTTTCGGCCACGCTGACCTCATAACCTTCGTCTTCGAGAATTTCCTGCACCAGATGGCGGATGTCTGGTTCGTCATCGACGACCAGAATATATGGGGCGCTGTGTGTTTTGAGTTCACTCATGCTAGTGCTAAGCGGTTGTATGCTGTTGACTGTCATTATTTTTAGCAGATTCCGGATTGGGTGTGCCATGGGCGCTGCCGCTGTGTGCTACCGGCAATCGTATCACTATGCTGGCACCGGCACCCTTGTTGTTTTCCGCCCACAGCATGCCACCATGTTCTTCGACGATTTTCTTGACGATGGCCAGGCCCAGGCCGCTGCCCTTTGGTTTACTGGTGACGTAGGGTTCGAACAGGTGATCGAACATATCCTCGGGGATACCAGGACCCGTGTCACTCAGGCGCAGTTCGACAAACTGGCAGGCCTGTTCTTTGACGCAGTGAGTGAGAATTTTGAGGTGGCCGCTTGAAGCCGGAGGCATGGCTTCCTGAGCGTTTTTTATCAGATTATGCAGCAGCTGACGCAGGCGACCAGCATCGGCTTCTACCGGCGGGATAACTGGATCAAGGTTAAGGTCGAACTGCAGCCGGGAACCGGGGCCACGGTATAGTTCTAGGACTTCTTTGATCAGACGGTTGAGGTTGAGAGCCTCCAGTTCCAGTACTGGCATGCGAGCATATTCGCTGAAGGCCTTAACCAGTTCTTTCATGGTTTCCACCTGCTGAACGATGGTATGGGTAGCGCGATCTAGTACCTCGGCATCTTTCTTGGGCATGCTGTGCAGGTATTTATGCCGCAGACGCTCGGCGGAAAGCTGGATGGGGGTCAGCGGATTTTTAATCTCGTGTGCCAGGCGGCGGGCGACTTCCCCCCAGGCGGCATTACGTTGGGCCTGTAGCAGAGTGGTGATGTCATCAAAGACGATGACCAGACCTTCTGGTTGATCATCACTGCCGGGCAGAATGGAGCCACGGCACATTAGCACCTTGTGTCCGGCTGGTCCCATCAGGCTGGCTTCTGCCTGCCAGCCTGATTTGTGATCAGCATGTCGGCTACTGACGGTATCAATAAAAACTTGAAGGCCCGGATTTTTTTTCGCCAGCATTTTCAATGGTTGCTGCAGGTAGGTGTCAATATCCAGACCGAGGATCTGGCTGGCGGTTTTGTTGCAGGTGCGCAGGTTCAGTTTACTGTCCAGGGTCAACACCCCGGAAGACAGGTTGGCGAGTACGGTTTCAAGATAGGTATGCTGAGCCTGTAACTGTTGCTGGCTGTTGCTGGCCTCTTCTCGCGCCTGGGCGATTTTCCAGGTCATATCGTTGAAGGAGGTGACTAAAAATCCTAGCTCATCATTGCCGGGCAGGGGCAGACGTTTGTCATAGTTGCCGGCGGCGACGGCGCGGGTGCCTTCTACCAGATCATAAATAGGCGCAGTCATCCGCCGCGCAGCATAGAAGGCGGCCCAGATAGCGGTGAGAATACTCAGCAGTAGTACCAGTGATAGGGTGAGAATAAAGCTGTATTTAAGGGGCGTACGTAGATAGGTGATTTCCCGGTACTGGCCGAAGGCGGATTGCACGCTGTTGGCTAGATCATTCATATGTGCGGCAACTGGGAACAGCGCTTGCAAAATACGGCCTTCACTGATGATACCGGTACCCGGCACGGCTACGGCGGGGCGAATATACAGACCGGCATCCTTGACCGGGATCAGACCCACCTTGTAGGCGCGTTGATGCAGCAGGTGCAGGGTGGTGTCATCCAGATGCACCGGTACCAAACGCGAGGTTTCGGTGCTGTTGGAGGCGATGATCTGGCCATTCTTTGAAAACAGGGTGAGTTCCAGGGCACCCAGATCCATGCGCATATCGTTGAGTTTCAGTGCCACCAGATTGTTTTCCGTGCCTTCCAGTTGTTGCGCTGCCTGACGCGTACCCTGCAATCGTTCACGCATGCGTTCATCCAGCGCGGCCTGGCTGAGTTCCAGTGCATCATTGAGCGCGCTTTCCACTCGCACATCGAACCAGCTATCAATGCCGCGTCTGATGAAGTCCTGGGAAAAATAAAAAACAATAGTGACCGGGGTGACCGAAAGGATTACGAACATCACCACCAGTTTGGCGGTCAGGCGTGAGCCGGTGGCCTGTTGCCGGTATTGCTGTATCAGTAACCATAGGCTTTTGCCGATGAGTACTAGAAATAGAAAAATGGCGAGAATATTAATCCCCAGCAGGAGGGAATAAAGACGCCCGAAGGTGGCCGAGTTATGCGTGGCACCGCTCATCATATAGAGCGAATTGAGCAGCAGCAGGAAGACCAGAATGATCGGCGTGCTGCCGGAGAAAAAGCGTTTAATCAGGGCGTTAATGGCCATGTGTACCAATCGCTTTGCAGTCGCCAGTCAGAGGAAATGTAGGCCAGTGGGCGCATCGGTGCCGGCAAGGATTCGATATCCAGCTCGCTGCGCAGGCGCAGGAGATAACGTGCGTCGGGGCGCAGTAGTTTGGCATCGATGAGGGGCAAATTTTCGATATGGCCAAGCGCGTGCAGGGCATCATCGAGGCTGGAATAGTCTGTCTGGGTACCGCTGTTGAGGTTGTGGATAATAAATTTTCGTGACAGGGCATGATAGATTAGCAAGTAGCCCTGTTCCAGTTGAGCGATGTTTTTATTCCAGTACCAGCGTTCCTGTTCCACCTCGATATTCAATAGAATAATCAGAGGTACGCCGTTTTTTAATGCTGCCAGCGCTTCATCAGAGAAGCCGTATTCGATGCGCGTGCTAAATGAGTAAACGCCATCGTGCAGACTGGTTTCCAGCGATTTGATAATAAAGGCCTCGGCTGCCTGTGCTGGCGCGGGGGCAAGCAGGCTCAGCAGGCAGAGGTTGGCGGCCAACGCGTATACGCGCAGCCTGGCCATTGCAGGTAATGATTTATGCCTTACGCAAACAGGCATAAAAGAAGCCATCCATATTCTCCTCGCCGGGCAGGATTTGTCGGCCTGCCGTGGTTGCTCTGCCCCAGTTTAGTTCAAGAGGCTGAAGTTTTGCGTCGGTATGGTTATTCAGAAATCGTTCAATTTGCAGATTGTTTTCTTCCGCCAGCACCGAACAGGTTGCATACAAAAGCATACCCCCCGGAGCCAGCAACGGCCAGAGGGCCTGCAATATTTGTTGTTGGTTGTGCACCAGCGTATCCAAATCATCGGCGCGGCGTAGATATTTGATATCCGGATGACGACGAATCACACCGGTGGCGCTGCAAGGGGCATCGAGCAAAATCTGATCATAGGGCTGGCCATCCCACCAGGCGTCCGGCTGAGCGGCATCACCGCTTATCAAGTTCGCTTTCAATTTGAGGCGCTGGAGATTGTCGCGTACATAATCGAGTCGCGCCGGTGATTTTTCCAGGGCATCCAGTTGTGCCAACGCGGGCCAGGTTTCCAGTATGTGTGCGGTCTTGCCGCCGGGTGCGGCGCAGGCATCGAGAATACGCTGGCCTGCTGCTGCCTGTAACAGGGGCGTGGCCAGTTGCGCGGCCTCATCCTGCACTGAGACCAGGCCTTTTTTGAAGCCGGGCAGTTGTTCTACCGCTACCGGTTCCAGTAGGCGTAGGCCATCCTTTGAATGACTACAGGCTTCGGCGGGTTTGTCAGCATTTTCTAGTCGTGCCAGGTAATCTTCCCGGCTGATCTGTTGTTGGTTGACCCGCAGGGTCATAGGCGCAGGCTGATTATTGGCGGTGGCAATGGCCTGCCAGTCATTCGGCCAGCTAGCCTGCAGTTTTTCCAGTAGCCATTGGGGGTGATCAAAACGGCTAACCGGTTCTTTTTCGGCCTCGGCCTGTAAGTGCTCGGCCTGGCGCAGGTAATTGCGCAGCACCCCATTGACCATCGCCCTGGCCCAGTTTTTTTTCAGCGCCGGGGTGAGTTTGACGGTTTCCGAGACTGCCGCGTGATCCGGCACCCGCATGTGGATAATCTGATACAGGCCCAGTAAGAGCAGGCAACGAAGATCGGCATCTTTGTCTTTCAGCGGCTTTTTCAGCAGCTGCAGCAAAATAGCATCGAGGCTAAAACCGTGGCGCAGCACGCCATAGCTCAGGGCCTGGGTGAGTGCGCGACCTTTTTGATCGGGTATACGCGCATGTACGCTTTCCAGCGCATCAGGCAGGTTACGGCCTTGTTCAAAAACTTGTTGCAGCACATGTACGGCGGCGAGGCGAGGGTTCATAGGCGGGTATCAGGGTAAGGTGTTAAAAAAAAGAAGTTTGGCATGAGTATGATCTGGGTTATGTTCCCAGATGGCTGCCGATCGATAGCAGATCGGCGTAGCCATTGAGAAAGGCCGGTGCGTCCATGACTTTTTTACCGGCTGGTTGGAGTTGTTTCAAGCGCAGATAGCCATTGCCGGTGGCGATGTCGATGCCGGCCTTGTTGCTGGCCAGTACGGTTCCTGGTTCTGTTGGTTCTGCTGGTTTGCCATCAATGGCTTCGGCGGCCCAAATGCGCAGAATTTGATCGTTAATACGGGTTTGCGCCACCGGCCAGGGATTGAAGGCGCGCACTCGCCGCGCCAGAGCCTGCGCATCTTCCTGCCAGTCGAGCATGGCTTCCTGTTTGTGGAGCTTGCGGGCGTAGGTGCTGAGACTATCATCCTGGGGTTGCGGTGACAGTTCGCCCCGCTTCAGTTTTTCCAGCGCCAGCTGTAAAGCCTGTCCACCGAGTCGCGCCAGTCGATCGTGCAGGCTGCCGCCGGTGTCGCTGTTTTCGATGGGACAGGTTTGTTTCAATAAAATATCACCGGTGTCCAAGCCTTCGTTCATCTGCATAATGGTAATGCCCGTTTCCTTGTCTCCGGCCAGAATCGCGCGTTGGATGGGGGCGGCGCCGCGCCAGCGGGGCAGCAGGGAGGCGTGGACATTGATGCAGCCCAGGCGTGGCGCGGTGAGCACAGCCGGGGGTAGCAGCAGGCCGTAGGCGGTGACCACCATAAGATCGGCATCGAGTTTTTGCAGGACATCGATATCGGCATGCTCGCTGAAGTTTTCTGGCTGGTAGACTGGGATCTGATGCGTCTGGGCCAGGATTTTTACCGGACTGGCCTGCAGTTTACGCCCGCGTCCGGCAGGGCGATCCGGTTGGGTGTAGACCGCAATAACATCATGGCCGGCATCAAGCAGTGCCTGCAGCGAGTCGGCGGCGAACTCCGGAGTACCGGCAAAAATAAGACGAAGAGCTGAAGTCATGGCTTTGGACAATTTCTGGAATTAAGATCCGGTCATGAAGAACCGAGAGATTAAAGATTTACATCATTCTGGCGATAGTATGGCTTATCTGTTTGAAAAACCAGCACTTACATAGCCTGTTTTTCCTGTTTCTGGAGTTTTTTGCGAATTCGCTGACGCTTCAGGCCGGAAAGGTAGTCAACGAACAGTTTGCCCAGAAGGTGATCCATTTCATGCTGAATGCAGACGGCGAGCAGATCTTCGGCCTCCATTTCAAAGCTTTGCCCATTCCGGTCGCTGGCGCGCAGGCGAATATGCATGGCGCGTTCCACGGTTTCGTAGATGCCGGGAACGGACAGGCAGCCTTCGTCAAACTTCTGGCAACCGTCTTTTTCCAGAATTTCCGGGTTAATGAGCACTAAGGGCTGGTTTTTTTCTTCGGAAATGTCGATGACCAGGAGCCGTTTGTGAACATCGACCTGGGTAGCGGCCAGACCGATGCCAGGAGCGGCATACATGGTTTCCTGCATATCGTCGATCAGCTGGTGGAGTTTCGGGTCAAAATGTACGACGGGCGTAGCAATGGTGCGTAAGCGTTCGTCGGGATAGCGCAAAATTGTGAGCATGGACATGGAATTAACGGGAGATTGATATCTTTTTAAGTAACAAGGGTAAAAAAAGCTGCTAACATTATGATACTACTGGATAACAGGAACTGATAGTAGGTGATTATACGAACCGGTGCCCGGTTTGAAATTCGAGGTTTGGGATACAGGCCTGGCTTCGGCTAAGGGATTCATATGATAAATAATAAAGTGTTCGTTCAGAAGTTAATACGTTTTTTTATTCTGCTGTCGCTAGCTAGTCTAGCAGCTTGCGCGCAGACGCCGGAAAAACCGAAGAAAGCCGTAGTAAAGCCGGAACCGGTTGCAAGGGCGCAAATCCACAAGCCTGCTCCTGCGCCAGTGGTGGTTCAGCGTGATTATCCGGAGCGTTATGTGGTCAAACGCGGCGATACCCTGTGGGATATCTCCAAACGCTTCCTGAAAGATCCCTGGTTATGGCCGGAAGTCTGGCAGATCAACCCTAAAATTCGTAACCCTCATCTAATATACCCAGGCGATGTCATCGTTCTGTATTTTGATGAAAACGGTAAACCCTTTATTACCCTGGATGGTGCGGGTGGTTATGCGCCACCTTCGCGGGTAAAGACGGTGAAGCTGTCACCCGAAGTCCGTTATGAGACGCTGGACAAGTCGATCAATACTATTCCCCGCTCCTCCATTGGGCCTTTTCTGGGAGGCGCGCGCGTTGTATCTGAGCAGGATCTGAAACATGCCCCGTATGTTGTTTCTAGTTATGAGCAGCATCTGGTGGCAGGTTCCGGTGACCGTATTTATGCCCTAGGAATCAAGGATCAGAGTATCGGCGTCTATGACATAGTGCGCCCCGTGGGAGAATACCGGGATCCTAAAACCGGTGAGATGCTGGGTTACGAAGTGGCGCGGGTGGCAGATGCCCGCTTGGTGCGTTTTGGCGCAGGTAAGAAAGATCCCGCGAC
>JAADGZ010000039.1 GCA_013152045.1 Gammaproteobacteria bacterium | reverse complement strand
TGGTATTCCTCCCAAGCAAAGTAGTATAAGGGTGCCCAAATACCTCATTGTGCCTGACACCTAAGCATTAATAAAACTGCATGACTTGTGCCGATACTTTGTAAATATAAAATTTCCTTGTATTTTCAGTTGGTTAGCTATGCGACAAAAGCCGATCTACAAAACTATATGGAATAAGGTGTAAAAAACTCTGACAAGCTTTTCGCCTGGTTCCGAACAAAAACCATTAAACATCCAGGAATAATATTATTTTTCATATGCTTACGAGCTGGATGTGGATTTTACCAAACATGTAGAAAATCCTGACAACCAACGAAGATCCATTCATGCGTTTACAACTCCCGCGCCACCCGTTGGCCTTCTTTTTCGTCCACAAACAGCAGTAGCAGACCACCCAGAATAAATAACAGACTGACGGACAGAATACCCATGCGAGGGCTGCCGCTCAACAGGCCCACGGTGCCCATCATGATGGGACCGAGCACAGCGGCAAACTTGCCCATCATATTGTAAAAACCAAAAAACTCGGCGGACTTATCCGGCGGGATAATCCGCGCATAAAAAGATCGACTGAGGGACTGCACTCCTCCCTGAACCAAGCCAATGGCGACGGCAAGAATGTAAAACTCCAGGCTGCTATCCATGAAATAGGCCCAAACCGTTACCAGCATATAAACGCTTAATGCGAGCAGGATTCCACGTTTGGCACCGTAATGCTTACCCAGCAGGCCAAAGCCCAGGGCGGCTGGAAAACCGACGAACTGGGTGATCAACAGTGCGATAATCAAGCCCTCGGAATCCAGACCGATGGACATGCCGTAATCCACCGCCATGCGGATAATCGTGTCCACGCCATCGATATACAGCCAGTAGGCGAACAGAAACAGAAACACTACTCGCAGTTTCCTGACTTCATGAAAAGTATGCAGCAACTGCTGCAGACCCTGGCGGATAGCCGGGCCAGGGGTTCCAGCAGTGCGGGACTTTTCAGGCACAAACAGAAACAGGGGAATCGAAAACAATGCCCACCAGAGCGCCACTGTTAAAAAAGAAAAACGCACCGCCTCTGCCGCATCGGCAAAACCAAAAGCTGCGGGCCAAAGGGTCATGGCTACGTCAAAAGCAAACAGCAGACCGCCGCCCAGATAGCCCATGCCAAAACCAAAAGCCGATACCACGTCCAGATCTTCGTCTTCGGTGATACTCATAATCAGAGCATCGTAGAACACGATGCTGCCCATGAAACCTAGCATTGCAAATACGAAACAGATCAAAGCCAGCAGCCACTCGCCCTGAGCTATACCATAAAGTCCGGCCGTCATCAGTACACCAAGGCTAGCGAACAGAAACAACAGTTTCTTACGCAACTGACCGGCATCGGCAATCGCCCCCAGCACTGGCGCAAGCAGCACTATCAACAATCCGGCCAGGGAGTTCGCAAGACTTAGGTGAAATGTACTTTCAGTAACTGGAAGATGGCTACTCCAGTATTGCTTGAAAAATAACGGAAAAAAACCCGCCATTACGACGGTCGCAAATGCTGAATTTGCCCAGTCATAACAGGCCCAGGCGAGGATCTGACGATTGAGTACATGGCGCATTTAAATATTTAAGAAACCTCTGGTGTCATTCATATTCAATTTCAGGTAAATTACATTAATGGAATTGAGGCATTGTAATAAAGGCATGGGTTATTTAGTCCTTGCTGCTAGACTTTATCTAAAGTATTTCAAGATTACACTACCTCCTTTTGTAAATAGGATCCACATTCTTTGAGGCTATGAGTGACAACGAATTAAAAACCAGCATCGATGGCCTGACAGTGGGGATGTATGTAACTCGGCTTGAGCGCCCCTGGCTTGAAACACCCTTTCCCCTGCAAGGGCTGCATATTGAATCAGAAAAAGATATCGAGATGCTCCGCCGTTACACCAGTTATGTTTATGTAGATGCCGCCAGGGGACCATCTCCTTCCCTCGAATACTGGATCACCAACGATTCTATACAATTACAGGACAGTGAGCCTCCACCGATAGAAGCATTCAAAAGCAAGCCTGATAATGAATACACAAAATTAAAAAAATGTTTTTATGAAATAAAATCATCGTTCGAACAGGAGTTCAGGAATGCCAAAGAGGTTCAGAAAAAAATAAACTCAAGTCTTAAAAAAATTCTAAACGATTTGCAACAGGGAAAATCGCTGGATATCGAACTGGTAAAAGAGGGAGTAGAAGCAACCGTTGGCAGTATTATTCGTAACCCCTCGGCCTTTGCCTTATTGGTTCAGATTGAGAAATCAGACAAGTATATTTATAGCCATGCACTAGGCACCTCCGTCTGGTGCGCGCAATTTGGACGCCATCTTGGGCTTGAGCGAAAAGATATAAACAACCTGGCCCTGGGCGGTCTGTTACTCGATGTCGGTAAAGTAAAGTTACCCAATGCTTTACTCAATAAAAAAAATACCCTCTCACCTGAGGAATGCACATTTATCCAAAAGCATGTGGACTACGGCGTAAAAATACTGGCAAAATCAAAGGCTGTACCACCATCTGTTCTGCGCATGGTTGCGACACACCATGAACGTGCAGATGGCTCCGGTTATCCACAAGGACTGGATAATAATTTGATTCCCATCTATGGTCGAATTGCCGGTATTGTCGATAGTTACGATGCCATGACCACGCGCAAGCCTTACAGCGAAGTAGTTTTCACACCTCACGAAGCTATTCATGAACTTTACCATTGCCGTCATACTATTTTTCAAGCCGAATTGATCGAGCAATTTATCCAGACAGTGGGGCTGTATCCGACAGGTTCACTAGTGGAATGTAATTCAGGAGAAGTTGGTATCGTACTTGAGGTGAATGATCTAAAAAGGCTGTTCCCCACCGTCATGCTGATTCTTGACCAGGATAAACGACCAATGAAAGAGTTTAAAAAAATCAATTTGTCAAAACATCAAGACTCCAGCCTGAAAGTGGTAAAAGGTCTGCCATATGGCGCACACGGCATCAAGATGGATCAACTGTTCTTATAACTTACCTAATTCAACATCCGGAAATTTAAGCAGCCACTCTAGCATTTTTTCCTGCGGCATTGGTTTTGCAAAATAATAACCTTGCGCTATATCGCAATTTATTTTTTTCAGATAGTGCAGAGTAGCAAGGTCTTCTACACCTTCTGCAACTACTTCCATATCAAATGCATGTGCAAGATCGATGATGAGTTTGACTATATTCTGGCTAAAATTATTGCTTACCACATTGAATATAAATGATCGATCTATTTTAAGTTCATTAACCGGAAGCTTTTCAAAATAAGATAAGGATGAATAGCCTGTTCCAAAATCATCGATTGATATACTGACCCCCATTTCCTGAAGCTCTCTTAAAATAGAAAAACTTCTCTCAGGCTCCAGCACCAGTGAACGCTCAATAATTTCCAGAAAAAGTATAATATTTTTATTACCCCACAAGTTAAGAGCATTCAAAATATGATCTTTTAGATCGGGAGATAAAATTAAATCCGGTGGAATATTAATAGAGACAGACAGCGGCCCCCACTTATCCGGCCACTCCGAACTTTGCCGCAACACTGTATTTAATATCCAGTTTGTAATGGGTTTGATATTGCCCATTCTCTCGGCAATAGGAATAAAATAATCCGGTGATATAAAGCCTTTTTCCGGATGATCCCACCTGAGTAATGCCTCGGCACCTATGATCCTGCCGTTACTAAGCGAAATTTTCGGTTGGTAATAGATAAGCAGCTGGTCCTTATCCAGAACGCCATCAAGCGCCATTTCTATATCCCAGCTATCCGATATTTTATCATCCTCCGGTACGCTTGATTTTCCGATTTTTTTATTAGCCTGTTTTGCTTCATGCAAAACAGATTCGCACTCTTTCATGAGATAAAGGTAATTTGAAGCATGCGTTGGGCACAGACTTATAGCGATAGTGCAGTCAACGTATAATTTTTCTTCTTTGAATGAAAAAGGGACTTGCAACAGGCGTAATATTTTGTGTGCCGCCAACTCCGCATGGCCTACATTCATAATGTCGGTCAAAATCAGGGCAAACCGGTTGTCGCCAATGCGCGCCACATAATCCTGCGCACGAACCACATTTCTCAACAGCGTGGCGAACTTCTGTAAAATCTGATCCCCGACTTCATATCCGAAAATATTATTAATTCGGTAAAACCGATCGATATCAACAATTAAAAGTCCTATTTTTGACTTGTAGATGTTTGCATCACTCACCTGTATAGCTAGAAGCTTTAAAAAAGCCTTTCTATCCTGTAAGCCGGTCAAATTGTCTTGAGTTATCAAGGTAATGATCTTTATTGGGCAAGCTGATAAAAAAGAAACGGTAACAAACAATAGCACTAATATTGTTTGTCACCAATCCTCTGTACTAAAATGTCCCAACCACTAGCGTTTCTCGCCACTAGCTTTTAGTGTTCTCGTGTCGAGTGGAATTCAATTTCAGGCCAACGCTCCTGGATAAGTTGCAAATTAACTCGCGTAGGCGCGATGTAGGTGAGGCTGTCGGAAGAATCCAGCGCCAGGTTTTCAGCGGCTTTCTTTTTGAATTCTGCCAACATTTGTTCATCATCACAGATCACCCAGCGTGCGGCCTGCACATTCACTGCTTCGAACGAACACTCTACGTTGTACTCGTGCTTCAGGCGGAAGGCGACCACGTCAAACTGCAGCACCCCCACCGCACCGACCACCAGATCGTTGTTGGTCAGGGGTTTGAAAAGTTGCGATGCACCTTCTTCGCTGAGCTGATCCAGACCTTTTTTCAGAGCCTTCATTTTCAGCGGATCGCGCAGGCGCACGCGGCGGAACAGTTCCGGGGCAAAATTGGGAATGCCGGTAAATTTGAGTTCCTCCCCCAGAGTGAAGGCATCGCCGATGCGGATGGTTCCGTGATTATACAAACCGATAATGTCGCCGGGCCAGGCATTTTCCACATGTTCGCGTTCACTGGCCATAAAGGTCAGGGCATTGGCAACTTTGACATCCTTGCCAATGCGTACATGACGCATTTTCATGCCCTTTTCATAATGCCCGGAACAGACGCGCAAAAAAGCGATACGATCCCGGTGCTGGGGATCCATGTTCGCCTGGATCTTGAAAACGAAGCCGCTGAAGTCCTCTTCGTCCGGCTGTACTTCCCGCAGTTGCGTACTGCGCGGCAGAGGCGCAGGCGCATATTCGACGAAATAGTCCAGCAACTCTTCAATGCCGAAGTTATTAATCGCAGAGCCGAAAAAGACCGGACAGAGTTTGCCCGCAAGAAAGGCTTCCAGTTCAAATTCATGACTGGCGCCTCGAACCAGTTCAATTTCCTCGCGTAGTTCATCGGCAGCGGTGCCCAGCACCTCGTCCAGCTTGGGATTGTTCAGCCCCTGAATCACTTCACCGATCTGAATCTTGCCACCATGAGTGGCACTGTACAGATGGATGCTGTCATTATAAAGATGAAACACGCCTTTAAATTGTTTGCCCATACCGATGGGCCAGGTTACCGGCGCACACTGAATATTGAGTACCGATTCTACCTCGTCCATCAATTCAATCGGATCGCGCCCTTCCCGATCCAGTTTGTTGATAAAGGTCAAAATGGGCGTGGTACGCAGACGGCAAACTTCCATCAGCTTGATGGTACGCGCCTCGACACCCTTGGCTGAATCGATCACCATCAAGGCCGAGTCCACCGCAGTCAGGGTGCGATAAGTATCCTCGGAAAAGTCTTCGTGTCCCGGCGTATCCAGCAGGTTGATGATCTTTTCCTTGTAGGGAAACTGCATTACCGCCGAGGTCACGGAAATACCGCGTTCCTTTTCCATTGCCATCCAGTCCGAGGTCGCATGCCGATCCGCCTTGCGCCCCTTGACTGTACCGGCCTGCTGGATAGCGCGCCCGTAAAGCAGTAGTTTTTCAGTAAGCGTGGTCTTACCGGCATCCGGGTGAGAGATAATGGCGAAAGTACGCCGACGTTCGATTTCTTCGGTTAACGATGACATGGAAACTTCTATACGCTGAAAAGGCAGCAATTCTAGCAGATTAGACCAGCGACAGCGTCATAATCAACGCATCCTCACGACTGTCATTTTCTGCCGGGTAATAGCGGGGCCGCCGCCCGACTTCAGCAAAGTCCAGCGAGCGGTACAGCTCGATAGCAGCGTGATTGCTGGGACGCACTTCGAGATGCATGGTTTCAGCCTGTCATTTTCTAGCCAATTTGAGCATGAAATTCATAATCATGCGCGCCAGTCCACGACGTTGAAAAGCCGGATGCACACAAAGGGTGAGAATATGCGCCTCGCCCGGCCCCAGCGCCATGACACAGTAACCCCTGATCTCGCCCTGTTCGCGATAAACCCAGCAACTATAGCCAACCTTGATACAGTCGGCAAAAATACCCTCGGTCCAGGAGAAGGGATAAACCGCCGTTTCTATCGCCATCACCTCGTCAAGATCGTCCATGCGCATAGGCAATAATCCGTCATGCTGCGGCTCGATAACAGCGCTCATAAATTACCTGACTCCAGCGTCTTTTTCGCAAACAGCAGATCGTCCCAGCTTTTGCGTTTTTCCAACGGTGAACGCAGCAGATAGGCCGGATGATAGGTGACGATCACCGGTGCCGCTGTGGTCTCGATATGATGCAGCCTGCCGCGCAAACGCCCGAGACTGGTATTGGTCTGTAATAGCTTCTGGGCGGCGATGCGTCCCAGCGCCAGGATCACTTTTGGCTGAATCAGCTGAATTTGACGCTCCAGCCAGGGGCTGCAGTGCGCCACTTCTTCCGCTTTCGGATCCCGGTTTTGCGGCGGACGGCATTTAAGAATGTTGGCGATATAAACATCCTCGCGCTTAAGATCCAGCGCCTGCAACATGGCGTTGAGCAGTTGCCCGGCACGGCCGACGAAGGGTTCGCCCTGCCGATCTTCATCCGCACCGGGCGCCTCGCCGATGATTAGCCAGTCGGCATTGCAGTTGCCCACCCCGAATACGGTTTGCGTGCGGGTTT
>JAADGZ010000276.1 GCA_013152045.1 Gammaproteobacteria bacterium | reverse complement strand
GCGGCTCATCAGCGCCAAACTGTTTGCTCAGCAATCCTTGTTTTTTAGCCAATGCCTTCCAATGGATATGACGCAGGGAATCGCCGGGCTGATAATTGCGCAGTCCGCTGAAGTCATCATCGCCTGCCCCCTGCTCGCCTTGGTTACGACTTGCCTGCGTATGTTCGGGTGCTGGCCGGTCATGCTGGCTGGGCTGGGGATAAATCAAAACGCGATGGGAAAAATTTAGAATGGACCAGGCCTGGAACAGGCCTAGAGGAAAGCGGCCGCTGATATGCAGGCTTGCGAGTTTTAGCCTGCCGCGATGCCGGGTTTTATATTTGAGCATGATAGTAGACGATGTCTGCGCGTCAATATCCTGCACGGTCGGGGTTTCATTGCGACCTAGCTTGACGTGCAGGGCTGCCCGCGGGGAGCCATTGAGATTGTTGATCAGCAGCGGGATGTGCAGTACCTGTCCACAGAACACCGGCTTGATTTTGCCCAGGCTAAATTCGAGCTGGTAAAGATTTTTATACGTATGCAGGATGCTGACCACGGCCAGACTGGCAAGCAGAAAACAGAGCAAATAGCCCAGGCTGTTGTTGTAATTGATCGAACCGATGAGCATCAGGATCAGGACGAAGGCAAAAAACAGGCCGTCGCGGGTGGGTAAAATATAGATATTGCGACGTCCCAGGGAGATGGCTCCAGAAACGGGCGTATCGCCGCGAAAAAAGCGACTGCGTTGAAAATAATGGCGGAAGAACCGATCTCGCATTAGATGAGCGTTGCCACTCTGTTCAGGGAATGGGTACACGAAGAAGTTGCCTGGCCGGATTGTCGCTATCGCTATCTTCGAGTCCGGTGATAGCCTGCAGGCGGTGGTTGACCACGCTGGGCAGAACCGCCTGCACGTCATCCGGCAAAACGTGGTTACGGCCCTGCATCAGCGCCCAGGCTCGGGCCGCCTGTAACAGGCCCAGTCCGGCGCGGGGTGAAAGCCCATTGGCATAATGGCCCGGCTGGCGGCTGAAATGAATCAGCGCCTGCAGGTAGTCGAGTAAATCTTCTGAAACATGCACCTGGTCTACGGCGTTTTGCAGTTGCTCCAGGCTAGGCGCTTTAAAAGCGCATTCAAGTTGTTGCAACTTGTCTCGTCCATATTGGCCTGTGAGTAGTCTGCGCTCAGCTTCTGGATCCGGATAGCCGAGGTGGATGCGCATGAGAAAACGATCCAGCTGGGATTCCGGCAGAGGAAAGGTTCCAATCTGGTGGCTGGGATTCTGGGTGGCGATGACAAAAAAGGGGGTCGGTAGTGGACGTGTCTCGCCTTCGATACTGACCTGCTGTTCTTCCATGGCTTCCAGTAGCGCGCTCTGGGTTTTAGGTGTGGCGCGGTTGACCTCGTCGGCCAGCAGCAGCTGGGTAAAAATGGGACCGGGATGAAAGCGAAAGCTATTGTTGTTCGATTCAAAGATTGAGACGCCAAGAATATCCGCCGGTAATAGATCGCTGGTAAACTGAATGCGATTAAATTGCAGGCCCAGACATTTGGCCAGGGTGTGTGCGAGGGTCGTTTTACCAACCCCAGGCAAATCTTCAATCAGGAGATGGCCGCGGCAAAGCAGGCAGCTTAGCGCCAGGCGAATGGCGTTTTCCTTGCCGAGAAGGATCTGGCCAACGTTATGCACGATATCATCCAGCAGACTTTGATAGAGCGATATGTTGTGCTTATCCATTGGGGGTTTATCGGCAGGAGAACACATGGTTTGAGAAACCGGACGGATTTTATATACAAACCGCAGCAAAGGGCGGCAGTTGCAAGGCTGAAAATGAGCTTGCTTGCGCTATTGTTGCTTGGCGTGACAGGCTGCAGTAATGCACTGTACTACATGAATGTGCTGTCTGGCCATGCGCAATTACTCAATGCGCAACGTCCGCTTGCCGAGGTATTGGCGGATCCAGCCCTGCCTGCGCAGACGCGAAAGCGGCTTGAATCCTTGCAGGCCGCACGGGATTTCGCCAGCCGGGAACTAGCCCTGCCGGATAATGACAGCTATCGCAGCTACGCTGATCTTGGCCGACCCTATGCGGTATGGAATGTAGTCGCCACCCCGCCGTATTCGTTGAAACCGAAACAATGGTGTTTCATCTTTGTCGGCTGTATCAGTTATCGGGGCTATTACCGGCGCGAGCAGGCACAGACTTATGCGGATCAATTACGTGCGCAGGGACTGGATGTGCAGGTGGGGGGTGTGCGGGCCTACTCCACCCTGGGCTGGTCGGATGATCCGCTCTTGAATACCATGCTCTATCGTTCCGAAGCGCGGCGGGTGGGTATTATTTTTCATGAACTGGCGCACCAGCAGTTGTTTATCAAGGGTGACACCACCTTCAACGAATCCTTCGCCAGCTTGGTGGAACAGGAAGGCGTGCGCCGTTGGTTTCTTGCTCAAGGCAAGCCAGCTTCGTATCAGATCTATATGGAGGAGCATCAACGGGATGTTCGTTTCAAACAGATGTTGTTGCAGACTCGGGAAAAACTGCAAAAGCTATACCGGCAAAACATAGACAAGAAGCAGATGCAAAAAGGAAAAGAGCGGATTTTTTCTGAACTGAAACAGATCTTTGCCCGTCTCAAAAAAAACCAGCCGGCTTTTTCTGTGTATGCGCAGTGGATGGCGCAGGATCTCAATAACGCTCATCTGGCGCTGGTGGCGACTTACTACGAAGATGTTCCTGCCCTGAGGCAATTACTAAAAGCCAAACAAGGTAATCTGCGTGCATTTTATCGGGCAGCGGGGGAGCTGGCGCATGAGGATCAGCAGAAGCGTCGAATCCTGCTACGCCAATGGGCGAAAAATAGGCTCTGATCTGCTAAACTGTTGGGTTTTTCGGCAAGACAAATTGATATTTTTATGAGCACGCAGCGCAAAGCCATTTCCCTTATTTCCGGTGGTCTGGACTCCATGTTGTCCACCCGGGTGATCATGGATCAGGGTATCCATGTGGAGGGGATCAATATTTTCACCGGCTTCTGTGTCGAGGGCCACACCCATGCTATCCGCAAGAAGGACAGGCAAAAGCCCAAACGCAACAATGCCTTATGGGTGGCTGAACAGCTAGGCATCAAGCTGCATATCATCGAGGTTATCGAGGAATACAAACAGGTTCTGCTTAATCCCGGACATGGCTATGGCCAGAATATGAACCCCTGTCTGGACTGCAAAGGCTTTATGGTGCGCAAGGCCTACGAGTGGATGCAGGAACACGGCTTTGATTTTATCATTACCGGCGAAGTGGTGGGCCAGCGGCCCATGTCCCAGCGCCGCGATACCATGCCCGTTATTCAGCGTGAATCCGGGGCCGGTGATTTATTACTGCGGCCATTGTCGGCGTTGAATCTACCGGAAACCCGGCCCGAGCGTGAAGGCTGGGTGCAGCGCGAGGCGCTGTATGATTTCAGCGGCCGCACGCGTAAACCGCAAATCGAGCTGGCGGCAAAGTTTGGTTTCGACGATTACTCGCAACCGGCCGGTGGCTGTTGTTTTCTCACCGACAAGTCCTATTCGGACAAACTGGTAGATATGTGGGCGCATCGTTCGTCACGCGATTACGAGTTGGACGACATTATGTTGCTCAAGGTGGGCCGCCATTTGCGCCCCCGGCCTCATTTCAAGCTGATCGTTGCCCGCGAAGAAGGTGAGACCCGTTTTCTGGAAGGCTATCGCAAGCAGTTTGTGCATTTGCTGAGTACCAGTCACAGCGGTCCCCTGGTGCTGGTTGACGGTGAGTTGAACGAGGACGATCGACTGCTGGCTGCACAGATCAGCGCGCGCTTCGGTCAGGGCCGGGATGCGGCTGAAGTAGAAATGGAAATTACCGATCTGGATGGTCGCGCACAGCGCTTAATGGTCGAACCCCTGCGAGCGGATGAGATCCCTCAGGACTGGTATGTCTGAACAGCATCTGGATGCTCGCCGTCTGCTCTGCCCCATGCCGGTGATCCGGGTCCAGGATGCCATCGCAAAACTGGTGGCGGGTGACCTCCTGCATGTGTCCTGTACCGATCCCGGTGCCCTGCATGATGTGCCGGCCTGGTGCCGGGTGCATGGCCATCGCGTCGTGATGGCAGAGCCGCGCGATGATGAGGTTTACATTTGTATTGAGGTGGTAAAACAGACATGACCAGTCCCCATTTTGGAATCGAAGATACCAGCAGTGAAGAACGCTACCGGGAAACGGTGCGCGTTACTCTGATTGGATCGGTCATCGATCTGTTGCTCGGGGTGGCGAAAATCGTCATGGGTTATCTTGCGCATTCACAGGCATTAATCGCCGATGGTGTGCACTCACTCTCGGATCTAGCTACAGATTTCGTCGTCCTGTATGCGGCCAAACATGTCAGGCAGGGTGCTGACGATGATCATCCTTACGGTCACGGACGTATCGAAACCATTGCCACCGTGGGTCTGGGGGTGATGTTGATTTTAGTTGCGGTGGGCATCACCTGGGATGCTGTCGAACACATTATGAAACCAGAGAGCCTGGCCCTGCCCGGTTTCTGGGCGCTGGTGGTGGCCGCTATTTCAGTAGTGAGCAAGGAGGCGATTTATCAGTACACCATGGTGGTGGCGCGCAAACATAAGTCAAAACTGCTGGAAGCCAATGCCTGGCACAGTCGTTCCGATGCGATTTCTTCCATTGTGGTATTGGTGGGCATTGCCGGCAGCATGGCTGGTTATCATTATCTCGACGCCGTAGCCGCCGTGGGCGTGGGCCTGATGATTGTCAAAATCGGTTGGAATCTGACTTTCCACAGTTTTCGTGAGCTGATCGACACGGGGCTGGAGCAGGAACGGGTGCAGGTGATTCGCGAGAGTATTCTCAGCGTGGACGGCGTGCGTTCGCTGCATATTTTGCGTACTCGCAGCATGGGTGCCGATGCCCTGGTCGATGTGCATATTCAGGTGGATCCAGAGCTGAGCGTGTCCGAGGCCCATTATATAAGTGAAAGTGTTCGCCTTAAATTGATAAAAGAAATTGAAGAAGTGGCGGATGTCATGGTACACATAGATCCGGAAGACGATGAGCATTTTCAATTCCGCGCCAGCTTGCCGCATCGATCAGAACTTGAGCAGCAGTTGCAGTCATGCTGGTCTGAGATTCCGGCTGCCCGGCAGATTGAGCACATGACCTTGCATTACCTTGAGGGGCAGATCAGGGTAGAATTGCTGTTGCCTCTGTCGGTGCTGAGCGACGGCATAAGTCCGGCGGACTTGCAGCAACAGTTTAACCAGGCGGTTGTATCGAGTTGCAAGGACATTGAATCCGTACGCCTGCGTTACCATTAAGCGTAACTTTTTACGGGCGGATCTTCTCGCAGCTTGCACCAAAAAAGGCGCTCGGGGGTTTGTCTGCGGATTAGGATGAAAGAAGCATAAATTATCGCACCAAAAAAGAGCGAAAAGTCGATTTTGCGAACGATAAAGGTGCAGAATTCAGCCTTTGAGGCTCAGCAATACAAAGTTTAATCTATATAAATCAATGTCTTGTATGCTGGCATATTTCATGTACCATACATGACGCGAAATTTTGAGTTCCGGTTGCCAATGATTCGGCAGCTTTCCTTACTAAATAGCGGGAGATTGAGAGTAATGTCCGATAAAGTTTTGAAAATGATTAAAGACAACGGGGTCAAGTTTGTTGATTTCCGTTTCACTGATACCCATGGCAAGGAACAGCATGTGTCTGTGCCCTCCCACACGATCGATGCCGATCTGTTCACCGAAGGCAAGATGTTTGATGGTTCCTCCATCGCCGGTTGGAAGGGCATTAACGAGTCTGACATGATTCTGATGCCGGATCCTGATACCGCCGTGATGGATCCCTTTACCGATGAACCCACTCTGATCCTGGTGTGTGACGTTATCGAACCGACCACCGGTCAGGGCTATGAACGCGATCCTCGTTCAGTTGCCAAACGCGCCGAAGCCTATCTGAAATCCACCGGCATTGCCGACACCGCCTTCTTTGGTCCAGAGCCAGAATTCTTCGTATTTGACGATGTACGTTGGGGTGCCACCATGAGCGGCGCATTCTACAAAGTTGATTCCGATGAAGCCGAATGGAACTCCGAGAAAGTCTACGAAGATGGCAACATCGGTCATCGTCCTGGTCTCAAGGGCGGTTATTTTCCGGTTCCGCCGGTTGATTCCCTCAACGATCTGCGCGCTGCCATGTGTTTGGCGATGGAAGAAATGGGCGTCTCTACCGAAGTGCATCACCATGAAGTAGCCACTGCCGGTCAGTGTGAAATCGGTTCCATGTTCAACACCCTGGTAAAACGCGCCGACTGGAACCAGATCCTGAAATATTGTGTCCACAATGTGGCGCACATCTACGGCAAAACCGCGACCTTTATGCCCAAACCGCTGGTGGGTGACAATGGTAACGGCATGCACGTTCATCAGTCGCTAGCCAAAGACGGGCAGAACCTGTTCTCCGGTGACGAGTATGGTGGTTTGTCTGAAACTGCCCTGTATTACATTGGTGGCATTATCAAACACGCCAAGGCGCTCAACGCCTTGACCAACTCCTCCACCAACAGTTACAAGCGTCTGGTGCCGGGTTTCGAAGCACCGGTACTGCTGGCCTACTCGGCCCGTAACCGTTCCGCCTCGATTCGTATTCCGTATGTGACCAGCCCGAAAGCGCGTCGCATCGAAGTTCGTTTCCCGGATCCTACCGCCAACCCCTATCTGGCTTTCTCCGCCCTATTGATGGCTGGCCTTGATGGCATTCAGAACAAGATCCACCCGGGCGAATCTTCCGACAAAGATCTCTATGATCTGCCACCAGAAGAGCTCAAAGAAATCCCGACCGTCTGTGCTTCGCTGGAAGAAGCACTGGAAAACCTGGATCAGGATCGCGCCTTCCTTACCGCCGGTGATGTTTTCACCAACGATATGATTGACGCTTTCATTGGTTTGAAAATGGAAGAAGTTACCCGTATGCGCATGACTACGCATCCGGTTGAGTTCGATATGTACTACTCGCTTTAATTTCCGTTGGGGTTAATTCCCCGCTGCTTGTAACGAAAAACGGTAGGATGGGTAGAGCGAA
>JAADGZ010000162.1 GCA_013152045.1 Gammaproteobacteria bacterium | reverse complement strand
TACCGGCAATAAACAGCTCCACGCCAAACAGGATACAGGTGCCACGATCTGTCCAATCAATAATATTGGAGAGGGTTTCAGCGCCCACCACCAGGGCATGTTTCGCCTTGCCATTGGTGATAAACATATCGGCCATCCCCAGGGCGTAGACAAAACCGGTACACACTGCCTGTATATCGAAAGCCGGGCAACCATGAATATCCAGGCGCTCCTGCAATAAACAGGCAGTACTGGGGAAAACGCGATCGGGCGTGGTAGTGGCAACGATAATCAAATCGATGTCACGCTTATTTATACCCGCTGCATCAATGGCATTGAGCGCGGCCTGCTCGGCCAGATCACAGGTCGTCTGACCTTCGCTGATATGACGTTTTTTAATTCCGGTTCGTTCGATGATCCACTGATCCGAGGTTTCAACCATCTTCTCCAGATCGGCATTGGTCAATATTTTTTCTGGTAAATAACTACCGGTTCCTGCTATACGTGAATAGATCAAATCACTACCCCTTGACTAACTGATTTTCCAGCTCTTTTGCAATAAGTGCGGGTACATTTTTACTGACTTCGACAATGGCTTCAGAAATCGCGGTGGCAAACGAATAAGCATCGGCACTGCCGTGACTTTTGATGACAACGCCCTGTATCCCCAGAAAACTAGCACCGTTATATTCCCGTGGATCGATACGTTTACGAAATGCTTTTAGCACTGGCAGTGCCATAAGACCGCTGAGCATGGTCAGTGGGTTGCGTTTGAATTCCTGTTGAATGTAATAGCGGATCATTTTTGCGACACCTTCGGTGGTTTTAAGCATCACATTACCGACAAAGCCATCGCAGACCACGACATCGGCGTCACCTTTATAAATACCATCGCCTTCAACATAACCAATGTAATTCAAATTGCTGTTTGCCAGCAGGGCAGCGGCCTGTTTGACCTGCTCGTTACCCTTGATTTCCTCTTCGCCGATGTTCAGCAAACCCACTGTCGGCCGGTCATTATTGTCAACCGCAGTTGCCAGGGCGGCCCCCATGACGGCAAATTCGAACAGGGCCTGGGCGCTACTGTCGACATTGGCCCCCAGATCCAGCACATGCGCATGACCGTTTTTCATATTCGGTAACATGGTACAGATCGCCGGACGATCTACGCCCGGCAGCATTTTCAGAACAAAACGGGCGGTAGCCATCAGCGCGCCGGTATTGCCGGCACTGACGCAGGCCTGCGCCCGGCCAGCCTTGACCAGGTTAATCGCGACGCGCATGGACGAATCTTTTTTTCCACGCAAGGCTTGTGAAGGCGGTTCATCCGAATGCACCACTTCGGAAGCATGCTGAATTTGCAGGCGTGCAGATACCGAACGACCGCGACCCTTAAGGATCTTCGTCAGTTCGTCTTCATTGCCAACAAGAATGAGTGTCAGGGAAGGATGCTGTTCAAGTGCCTTGATAGCCGCCGGTATCACCACACTGGGGCCAAAGTCACCGCCCATGGCATCGAGCGAGATAGTAATGCTGTTGTTCGTCATCCAGGATGATTTTGCATATCGAAAGTCTTATAAATAAAATAACGGGACATGGTTTGCACCATGTCCCGTCTGTTCGTCTGAACTCTTAGCCAGACAAAGTACACAGTTTCTGAGCCTACAAGCCTGGCAACAAAAACTATTCTTCGACTTCAATGACTTTGCGGCCACGATAGAAACCATCGGCACTAACGTGATGACGCAAATGACTTTCACCCGTGGTAGGTTCAATCGACACGGCACGACCTGTCAATGCATCGTGTGAACGACGCATTCCACGCCTGGATGGAGTTTTACGATTCTTTTGTACCGCCATGATAATTCCTCATTAACTTTAATAATTGTCAGATACTGGAAAACCTCCAGTACTTACTCAGATTTTTTCAGCCCAGCCAGAACGCTGAAGGGATTTTCCCGTTCCTGCGGCTGAGGGCTTTCGCTATTGGGCGATTCAGGTTTATGCCGCAGCGAACATTCATTCTCGGCATGCCGGGGGATCTGCGGCAAGGCCAACATGATTTCGTCCTCTAGCAAGTCCAGCAAGTTCACCTGTCCGCCTTCAACTCGAACCGGCTCCAGTTCGCTCGGAATCTTCTCTAATCCAGCGACGCTACGAGCAAAGCCCAATGCCAACGATGTATTCACTTCAACCCGCATCGGCTTTAAACAGCGCTGACAAACCAAATCCAGACTCGCCTGCACACTACCCAACAAACTAGAAACGCCCAGTATATCCACCGCAAAAGCCAATTTGACCGTTATCATCCCCTCGGATCGATAAAGTATCGCGGATAGTCGCTTCATCTGCGTCAGGAGCAGTTGTGATTCAAGTTCAACCGCATCATGCGCAAAGCGAAAAGGATCAACTCGAAACGGCAACCGCTGATACTCTTTTGCACACCCTTTTGCCATAACCTGCGGATTTTATAGAGGTGTAGAGGCAGTGTCAAAACTTCCTTGAAAACCACCGTTCTACGGTATATCGCATTTCAGTCGGATCCGGCTTGACAGTCTGCTACATTTACTTAAATCTGACAGCACAGATTCAGAATTACACAATCCTAAAGGTGATTTTACAGGGAAAGCCTGCTTCGGGACACTATTATTAAATAATGATAAAAAAGATACTCATTGCCAACCGCGGTGAAATTGCCGTACGCATCGTCCGCGCCTGCGCCGAAATGGGCATTAAATCTGTAGCGGTATATGCCGAAGCCGATCGCTACGCGCTGCACGTTAAAAAGGCGGATGAGGCCTACAGTCTGGGGCCGGACACCGTGGCTGGCTATCTCAATGCGCACCGGCTGGTTAATCTTGCGGTGGCAGCAGGCTGCGATGCCCTGCATCCCGGCTACGGTTTTCTTTCGGAAAACCCGGATCTGGCCGAGATCTGCGCCCGCCGCAATATCCGTTTCATCGGCCCGTCCGCTGAGGTCATTCGCCGCATGGGCGACAAAACCGAAGCGCGCCATGCCATGCGCAAAGCCGGGGTGCCCGTCACTCCCGGCAGTGAGAACAATCTCGCCAATCTAGAAGAAGCTCTGCAACTGGCCGAAGAAATTGGCTACCCGGTGATGCTCAAAGCCACCTGTGGTGGCGGTGGCCGTGGCATCCGCTGCTGCCAGAACCACGATGAACTCAGCCGCGCCTTTGACCGGGTAATATCCGAGGCGCAAAAAGCTTTCGGCCGGGCCGAGGTCTTTCTGGAAAAATATATTGCCGACCCGCGCCACATCGAGGTACAGATCCTGGCCGATCAACATGGCAACGTGATCCACCTGTTCGAACGCGACTGCTCAATCCAGCGTCGCCACCAGAAACTACTGGAAATCGCACCCTCCCCCCAACTGACCGACACACAACGTGAGTATATCGGCGATCTGGCCGTACGCACCGCCCAGGCGGTGAACTATACCAATGCCGGTACGGTTGAGTTTCTGCTCGATGCCGAAGACAACTTTTATTTCATGGAGATGAACACCCGCCTGCAGGTCGAACATCCCGTCACCGAAGCCATTACCGGCATCGACATCGTCCGTGAACAGATCCGCATCGCCGCCGGACTACAATTGAACTACCAGCAAAGCGAGGTACAACGTCGCGGCTATGCGATGGAATTTCGCATCAACGCCGAAGATCCGCAAAACGATTTTCTGCCCAGCTTCGGCCGCATCACACGCTATTTTGCCACTGGCGGACCGGGTGTACGCACCGATGGTGCGATTTATACCGGCTATGAGATCCCGCCCTACTACGACTCCATGTGTGCCAAGCTTATCGTCTGGGCGCTGGACTGGGACTTACTTATCGACCGCGCCATTCGCGCCCTGCGCGATATTGGCGTCTATGGCATCAAGACCACCATTCCCTTTCACCTGGAAATTCTGAAATCCGCAGATTTTGCAACCGGCAAGTTTGACACCAGTTTTATTGAAACCCACCCGGAGCTGGTGAACTATTCGCTCAAACGATCCAGTCGCCAGGTTGCCGCAGCGATAGCGGCGGCGATTGCCGCTAACATGGGGCTTTGATGGGACTGTTTTTTAACGCAAAGAACGCAGAGGCGCAAAGACGCAGAGATAAAAATTTATATGAAAAACCAACCGCCAATATTTTCAAATAAACAGGTTAAAGAATTTCTTCGCGAACTCTGCGACTCTGCGTTCTCTGCGATCAACAACGCATCTCAAACAAGGGGGCATTAATGCCACAGATCAAAATCACCGAAACGGTTCTGCGTGATGCCCATCAGTCACTTATCGCGACGCGCATGCGTATCGACGACATGCTGCCCATCTGTGAGAAGCTGGACAAGGTGGGTTTCTGGTCGTTGGAGATGTGGGGCGGTGCGACCTTCGATGCCTGCATCCGTTTTCTAAAAGAGGATCCCTGGCAACGCTTGCGCAAACTGCGGGAGGCTTTGCCCAATACCAAACTGCAAATGCTGCTGCGCGGTCAGAACCTGTTGGGCTATCGGCATTATTCCGATGATGTGGTTCGCGCCTTTGTCGAACGCGCGGCCGATAACGGTATGGATATATTCCGTATCTTTGATGCCATGAACGACCTGCGCAATTTGCGCGTCTCCATTGAAGCGGTAAAAAAAGCGGGTAAACATGCCCAGGGGGCGATCTGTTACACCACCTCGCCGGTACACACGCTTGCGAATTTTGTGGCCCAGGGAAAAGAAATGGAAGCGATGGGCTGTGACAGTATTGCGATCAAAGATATGGCCGGTTTACTCACTCCGCAGGTCACGGCTGAACTGGTTCAGTTACTGGTAGATGCGTTGGATGTGCCCGTGCATCTACACTGCCATGCCACCGCCGGACTGGCCAGTATGTGTCAGTACAAGGCGGTTGAAAACGGCGTTAGTGGTATCGATACGGCCATTTCCGCCTTCTCCGGCGGCACCTCCCATCCGCCGACCGAAAGTATGGTCGCAGCATTTAAAGATACCGAATACGACAGCGGTCTAGATTTGCCGCTGTTACAGGAAATTGGCTTTTATTTTTACGAAGTACGAAAAAAATATCATCAATTTGAGAGTGAACACACCGCGCTGGATACCCGGGTACAGGTCAACCAGGTTCCTGGCGGCATGATTTCCAATCTGTCCATTCAACTCAGGGAACAGGGTGCCCTGCCACGAATGAATGAAGTCTTGAAAGAAATTCCACAGGTACGCAAGGAGCTTGGCTACCCACCCCTGGTTACCCCAACCTCACAGATAGTCGGTACCCAGGCGGTATTGAATGTACTCGCCGATGAGCGTTACAAAACTATCACTAATGAGGTCAAACTTTATCTGCAGGGTCGTTATGGCAAAGCACCGGGGGAAATAAGTCCCCAGGTTCAGCTCATGGCGATTGGTCATGAAAGGCTGATCAAATGCCGTCCAGCGGATCTGCTCAAGCCTGAGATGAACAAGCTGAAAAAAGAAATTGGTGCCACCGCACATACCGATGAAGATATTCTAACCTATGCCATGTTTCCCGACATTGGCCGTGATTTTCTTGAGCAGCGCAATAATAATAGTTTAATTCCCGAAGCCCTGGAACCTGCCGATAGCGAAGCATCCAAACGCAAGGCCGCAACTGAATTTAATATCACCATGCACGGCGAGACTTACCACATCAAAATAACCGGCACCGGTTATTCGAAGCAACAGCAACGACCCTATTACCTTAGCGTTGACGGCGTGCCCGAAGAACTCACGCTGGAAGCGCTGGATGATATTACTCTGGGTGAGAATGGCACACAAACTCAGCAGGCAACTGGCAAACGTCCACGCGCATCAGAACCAGGCCATGTGACGACATCCATGCCTGGCAGCATTGTCGAAGTACTAGTAAATATCGGCGATCTGGTTAAGGCTGGCGATCCAGTATTGATCACCGAAGCCATGAAAATGGAAACCGAAGTACAGGCTCCGGTCAGCGGTGAAATAAAAATGATCCATGTCAGCAAGGGAGAAAGCGTTACCCCAGATGAAGCGCTGATTGAGATTGAATAGCTTTGTTAACAATGTTTAATGTTATATCCATGCTTTCTTCAGTTGCCAACCACTATGCTAATAGTCCTGTTATCATTTTTGTAAATTAAAGGGGCGAGACGTCCCGAGATTCTGAGACAAACAGTATGCATATCCTTGTCATTGAAGACGACATTGAAACAGCCAACTACATTGCCAAGGGCCTGAAGGAACACGGACATACCGTCGATCAGGCCCTCGACGGTAAAGACGGTCTGTTTATGGCATTGGAAAACGACTATGACATCTTGATACTCGATCGCATGCTGCCTGCGCTTGACGGTCTCTCGATCCTGAAAACTCTGCGCAGTTCAGATCGGCAGACACCGGTGATCATTCTCAGCGCCCTGGGCGAGGTAGACGACCGGGTGCAGGGCCTGAAAGCGGGGGGGGATGACTATCTGGTCAAACCTTTTGCTTTTTCCGAACTGCTGGCACGTATTGAGGCACTGCTGCGACGCGGGGAAATCAAACCTGACATCCGCCTGCTCAAGGTAGCCGATCTAGAACTGGATCGGCTCACGCATACCGTCAAACGAGCTGGCAAAACGATTAATCTGCAACCGCGTGAATATGTTATTCTCGAATTTCTGTTACAACACGCGGGCCAGATCGTCACCCGCACCATGCTCCTGGAAAGCGTCTGGGATTATCACTTCGACCCCCAGACCAATATCATCGATGTACATATTAGCCGGCTGCGCAATAAAATAGACCGGGATTTCAAACCTGCTCTGTTGCATACCGTACGCGGCGCAGGCTATTGTTTACACGAACCAACATCTGAAAGCTGTTAATTCATGCAAGCCCGCCTGCTGCGCAGCTTTAGTTTCCGCCTGGCCTTTACCTATATGGCCCTATTCGGCGCCTCGGTATTACTGTTGCTGTGGTTTATTTACTGGTCGACAGCGGCCTATATGTCGAGACAGGCTGATGCCACGATTGCCGCCGAAATTACCGGTCTGGCCGAACGTTACGATATGGATGGCCTGGCCGGGCTAATCAGTGTCATTAACAAACGGCTCTCGCGCAAACCCACCGGCTCGTCTATCTACCTACTGACCACAGCTATTAACCCGATTGCCGGCAACCTTAATCGTTGGCCAGCTATCGAAGCCGATAAAGATGGCTGGTTAAACTTTCAGCTCGAAAACGCCAGTCAGGGTAAAAATAAAATTCATCTCGCCCGGGCCCGCAGTTTTACTCTCTCGGGCGATTTTCATTTGCTGGTGGGACGCGACATCTACGAGCTGGAAGAAACCCAGCGGCGTATCATTCGCGCCCTGATTCTCGGTTTTGTTATCACGCTGATATTGGGCGGCGGCGGTGGCTTCGTGCTCAGCCATCGGGTCATTAAACGCCTCGAATCTATTAACATCACCAGCCGTGAAATCATCAACGGTGATCTCTCTCGCCGCATTCCCCTGCATCACAGCGGTGACGAATTCGATACCCTGGCCAACAACCTCAATCTTATGCTCGATCGAATCGAAGAACTGATGGACGATGTGCGGCGCGTCTCCGACAATATTGCTCATGATTTACGCACACCGCTGGCGCGGCTGCGCAACCGGCTTGAGCTGCTGCGCGCGGAACAGGAAAAAACCGGTCAGGATCCGACCCTGGCTGAACAGGCTATCAGCGAAGCCGATGGCCTGTTGAAAACATTTACCGCCCTGCTACGCATCGCGCGTATCGAAACCCGGCAACGTAAAGATGCATTCAATGATGTCGATATACGCGCGCTGCTACATGATGTGGTTGAACTATATGAACCGCTGGCAGAAGATAAGGGCCTGTCTTTAAACCTGCAAATAGACGCCAATGTCCATATACAGGGGGATCGTGATCTATTATTTCAGGCTATGGCCAACCTGCTGGACAATGCCATCAAATACACCCCCGCCGAGGGTCAGATTCAAATCAACCTCGACAGCCACCGAATCAGCATTAGCGACAGTGGCCCGGGGATTCCGGAAAATGAACGCCAACAGGTATTTCAACGTTTCTACCGGCTGGAAAAAAGCCGCACCACCCCTGGCAGCGGGCTGGGACTGAGCCTGGTGGACGCAGTAGCAAAAATTCACGGCATGAGTGTAAAACTGGAAGATAACCAACCCGGCCTTCGGGTCGAGTGCGAGTTCCCGGATACGCCTTCTTCCACGCCGACACCAAGCTCAAATCACACCTGAATACCCCGCCTCTGGCATTTTCAGATCTTGGCAATATTTTCGATACCGCTCTTATCTCACAGGCTCACCTGCAGACCAAGCTCCAGAACACGATCCTCAGGCAAATGATAATAAGCGGTCGCACGGGCAGCATTACGCGCCAGCCAGACAAAGACCAGTTCCTGCCAGTAAGGCAAGCCAGGTACCTCACGCCGGGCAATCAGCGCTTCATGACCAAGGATATAGATTGCTGCATCGGTGTCGATCGGAATGCCAACGTGTTCACCAAGCTTCAAGGCTAACGGAATATTGGGTGGTTGAGAGAATCCATAATGCACCCGCATACGTATCACGCCCTGACCCAGATCTTCAAAATCCAAGCGTTCGCTAGCGGGCACATGTGGCTGATCGGCGGTAATCACCGTGAGAAATATTACCCGCTCATGCACTACCTGCGTACAGGCGATATGTTGCATCAGCGCGGCCGGGACACACGGGCCATAATGGCCAGTCATCACCACGGCAGTACCGGGTACACGATAAAGCGAATCCGTTTTGAGTTTCTGCAAAAACGCCTCCATCTGCATGGCGCGTTTCGATAGCCGGGTTGCCAACAGAGCGCGACCGGCCCGCCAGCTCCACATCAAGGCAAAAATCAGGCCTGCGATTAACAAAGCATACCAGCCGCCCTCCGGTATTTTGACCAGATTGGCACCTAGGAATGCGTTATCTATAATAATAAACAGCGCCCCGAGCCAGAGCGCCAGCCCCGGACGCCAACGATAACGCCGCGCCACGGCGATGGCTAATAGCGTGGTCACCACCATATCCAGCGATACCGCGACACCATAGGCCGAGGCCAAGGCGTCAGAACTGCCAAACCCGATGACCAGGGCAATGCAGGCCACCAGCAACAGCCAGTTAACCAACGGCAGGTATATCTGGCCGGATTCATCGGCTTGCGTATAAATAACCCGCATGCGCGGCAATTGACCCAACTGAATCGCCTGGCGGGTGAGCGAAAAAGTGCCGCTAATCACCGCTTGCGACGCAATAACCGTGGCTACGGTAGCCAGCAGCACCAGAGGCAGGCTTGCCCAATCCGGCGCCAGATAAAAGAACGGTGCCCGGATGGCCTCTGGATGCTGCATCAGCATTGCACCCTGGCCAAGATAGTTCAGGAACAACGCCGGAAAAACAATCAGGAACCAGGCGCGACGAATAGGCGAGACACCAAAATGCCCAAGATCAGCATACAAGGCCTCACCGCCCGTCACCACCAGAAACACCGAACCCAGGGTGAGGAAGGCAGCCAGTCCATTGTGACTGAAAAACTGTATTGAATAGAGGGGGTTAAATGCGACTAGCACCGCTGGATGCGAGATAATTCCGCGCAATCCCAACAGCGCCAGAACCAGAAACCAGAGCAGCATGATCGGTCCGAACAGGCGTCCAATTTGCCCGCTGCCCCGCCGCTGCACCATAAACAGAAGTAGTAAAATAATAATGGTAAACGGCACAATGAAGGGGGCAAGTTGCGGTGCCGCCACGCGCAAGCCCTCAACCGCGCTGAGCACGGAAATCGCAGGCGTGATGGTGCCATCCCCATATAGCAGACAGGCGCCGAACAAGCCCATGAGCATGAGTACGTAACGCGCCTGACCGGGTTTGGTTTTCCAGGGGTTTAATAACGCAACCAGGGCAATAATGCCGCCTTCCCCCTGATTGTCCGCACGTAACACGAACACCAGATATTTAATCGAGATTACCAGGATCAGCGACCACAGAATCAGCGATAGCACGCCCAACAGATCCGGCAGATCAAGCGCCGGTGCGCCACTGCCACCGAAACTTTCGCGTAATGCATACAGGGGGCTGGTGCCAATATCACCGAAGACTACCCCCAATGCGGACAATAATACGACACGCTGCTTCTTGCTCGGCGCTGCGGTCACGGTTCCTGTCATTTAGCCAAAACCACGCGCCAGATAAGCAATAAGCATGACGCCCAAAACGGCGATCACTACATTTGTGATAGTCCCGCACCATAACATGTAGCCTTCGGGAATTTCATCCGACGACAACCGTTTAACCAGGCGTCTGAACTGAATAACTGAAAGCATGCTCATGATGGAGGCAAAGGCGATCAGCACAAGGCCGATAATAAAAGACATTTGCCGTTGTCCGGCCGCATCCGCCGCATGTAAAATTTTGATAAACATACCGAAGCGTTCGATTACAAATCCTAGTGCAATCAATGCAACTGCGGTACGGTTCCAGGCAAGTAGAGTTCGCTCCGCAGCAAACAGAACCCGAGGATCATCGAGATATGACATAAATCTCCTTTAAATTTAAGCGAATTGTTTTCATCTGGCTGATTGATGAACAGTCAGCGCAATGATGTACGAGGAAATGCCAGTGTAACTGGAAGTACATCAACTTTATGTTAAACACAGAAACAAGCTTACAATAAACTGACGAGTATTAAATTTTAGCCCGAAACAGGCTGCGATGAATTAAACCCGAAAAAATTCTCTTAACTATGATGAAAGCCTTCGTCGGCCACCTTGGGTTGCAGAGGTGGCGTCGCATCAAGTTCATCCATGATCTTAGCGATATCAGCGATCAGCATATCCGCCATATCCCGTGAAAAACCTTCGCGCACCACGATGCGCAGGACGGCGACCGCGCAGGCATCAGGTGGCATGGTATAAGCGGGAACCTGCCAGCCACGGGTGCGCAGGCGTTCGGAGATATCATATACCGAATAACGTGAGCTATCTTTGAGGCGGAAAGCAAATACCGGGATGGCGCTGCCATCGCTCAGCAATTCGAAGGGACCAAGATCGGCAACCCGGGCGGCGAGCTCGGTGGCAGTATCGCGCAGAGTAGCGATGATCCGGGTGTAACCATCACGTCCAAGACGCAAAAAGTTGTAATACTGTCCGATGATCTGGTTTCCAGGACGGGAGAAGTTGAGCGTAAAGGTAGGCATATCACCGCCCAGATAATTGACGTGAAAAATCAATTCCTCAGGTAAATAACTGCGATCACGCCATATCGCCCAGCCGACCCCTGGGTAGACCAGACCGTATTTGTGACCAGAGACGTTGATGGAGACCACGTTGGGCAGGCGAAAATCCCAGCGTAGTTGCGGATGAATAAAGGGGGCGACAAAACCACCGCTGGCGGCATCAATATGCAATGGCACCGCCAGGCCATTGCTCACATTATGCTCGACTACGGCATCATGGATGGCTTCAATGGGCTCAAATTCGCCGGTAAACGTAGTCCCCAGAATGGCAACCACACCAATCGTATTTTCGTCGATACGTGCAGTGACCTGATCAGGCTGAATAACGTAAGAGCCCTCACGCATCGGTATGTAACGCGCCTCAATCTCCCAGTAACGGCAGAATTTTTCCCATACTACCTGCACATTGGTGCCCAGAATCAGATTGGGACGGCTGCTCGGCTGAGCGGCAGCTTCGCGGCGCTTACGCCAATTCCATTTCATTGCCATCCCCGCCAGCATCACTGCCTCACTGGAGCCCAAGGTAGATACACCTACCGCTTCGGCATCTTCAGGCGCATTGAATAGACGTGCCACCATGTTCACACAGCGTGTCTCAATCTCGGCGGTCTGCGGGTATTCATCCTTGTCGATCATGTTTTTGTCGAAGGTTTCGGCCATCAGCTGTTCAGCTTCAGGTTCCATCCAGGTGGTTACAAAAGTGGCCAGATTAAGCCGTGCATTACCATCAAGCATCAACTCATCATGAATCAGTCGGTAAGCTGTCTCCGGTGACATTTCAGACTCGGGCAGCGTGTATTTGGGAACGGACTCAGTCATGGCACGTGAACCGTAGGCGGGACTAAGCAAAAGATCGGGAAGCAACTTTTTAAGCATAGCAATCATTCCTTTTTGATAGCGGCCCAACCGGGGCGGCGCCAGCGGTATAGCAGCTGCGGTACTGCCAGCATGAGCATAAGGATGGCAAGCATGGCAAACACATAAGTCGGGCCAGCCATGTCGGTTCCCGGTGGCAGAAAACCAATGAAAAAACAGGCCAGAGTGGTGATAAAGCCGGTGCCTGCGACCAACCATAATCCCCAGTTGTAGCCGCCGGGAATTCGATAAGGCCGTACTATATCAGCACGGCTGTAGCGCAAGCGTATTGCGCTGGCAAATAACATCAGATACATGACGGCATAAAGAATAACCGCCGCCGAAGTGAGTAGCAAAAAGGCACTATCCACGGAAGGTACCACAAAAAATACCAGCGCCACGCCACTCATTAAACAGGCCTGTATCAGTAACAGATTGCGTGCAACCCCCTGCGCATTCGTCGCCTGCAATAACGGTGGCAAATTACCCGCACATCCCGCCGCCCACAAACCCTTGATCGGACCTACCACCCAGGTACTTACCTGCCCTGCGGCACCCAGTGCGACCAGCAGCGCAATGGGCGCCAGCAACCAGTCTAACCGCCAGATATGCAATAATCTCTGCAGCGCCTGGACACTGCCGGAAACCAGATCAAGCTGATCGACAGGCACCACTGCCGCTACCGCCAGCCCGCCAAGCAAGGTCAACGCGAAACCAAGTATAGCGGCAGAAAATACTGCAAGAGGATAATTACGCTGTACATTACGCACTTCTCGGGCATGACTGGCCGAAACCTCGATGCCCACTACGCCAAAAATAAAACTCAGAAACAAAACCAGGCTTTGATGGCTGTCATTCAGCGGCAACCAGTTATCTGCAGTCATCGCCAGATTCAACTGCAAGGGATGCCCCTGCAACACATAGAAGAAGGCTAAACCAATCAGCAATGCCGTAGGCAATAGCACACCGGCGCCAAGACAGATGCTGGAGATCAGGCTGGAGGCCCGCATACCACGCAAATTTAATAACGTAGCACTCCAGTACACCGTAAGAATCACCACAACAATAAATGTACGGGAAGCTGCCAGGGCCGGGTCGATGGCATATGCCAGACTCGCGGCCACATAAGAAAGGATCGAGGTAATGCCAAACAGGCTTTGCACCCACTGCAGCCATACGGCGGTAAGTCCCCAGCGCGTGCCAAAAGCTTCTTCAACCCAGTGAAAAACGCCGTTCCTGGGCCAGGCGGTGGCAAGTTCCGCCGATACCAGCGCCACCGGAACAAGGAAAGCAAACACAGTAATGATGTTAAAAAACACCATCCTCATGCCTGTTTCAGCCATCATCGGCATATTGCGCAAGGTCAGAAACAGCGCCGTGGTCATCAGCGTCAAGGCCAGCACACCGATATAAGTCGTTTGCCTGGGGTTATTTAATTCTGCTTCACTCATGACTCAACGACCCTGTAACGAGCTTTAATATAGAGCAAGCATGGCAAGGAAGTCCACCGTGTAACATTAACGAATCTTAATTTCTGCTCCACCTCCTGTTAAACCGTGACCAGGTACTGTTAGCTTCGAGGCTGGTGAGAATATGCATATCCATCGTTCATTCATGCAACATTTTTAACTGACACGAGGTCAGATCCATGTACAGCAACATGAAAAATCCAGCGGCCCTATTGCTTCTGCTTGTCGGCATAATACTCAGCCCCACAAACGGCATGGCGACGACGCCAGGCACAGCAAGGAATACCAGGCAAGCACAAATCCAACAAGCCCGTGTATTTGAAAAAGACGGTCGCAAGGCCATGTCAGACATCGTTGCAGCAGACCAGTTGCTGGCCAAACAGCATAGCGAAGAGGCCCATCAATATCTTGAGAAAGCCAGGGAACTATTGTTAAAACTAAAAGCCAAAGTGCTTGCCGATAAGACTAATGCCGTTGGCCTACTTTCCATCTATTCGCAACTAGGCGTCAAAAAAGAAGTGGGAATCACCGATCAACTCAAACAGAAACTGGAAAACACCCATCTGGATGTGATCCGCGGGAAACACAAAAAAGTTATCGCCGCACTCAAGACTCTGGGCGTTGAACTACAGTACAGCTTTGTCGACCTGCCAGTTGCAGCAACACTTGCAAAAGTCGAATCCGCCCTCAAATCGTTGTCCAGAAAAAACATCCAAAAAGCTCGTGAAATACTGGCCGAAGCTGAAGCCGGCCTGATTCATAAACACTTTATCATCAACGCGCCAGCAAAAAACCCAACACATACCGCTACCGCTCAGCAACCTGAACACAGCCAAGGAGTTATTTGACATGAACGTAAACATTGCCCCGGCAGCAACTGAAACCGCCAACAGCGCCAACTATCTAGCCTTCCACCAGGTTCGTGAACATCTGCAACAGCGTATCATCGGCCAGCAGGCACTTGTCGAAAGCCTGCTTATCGCGCTGCTGGCGGATGGCCATCTGCTGGTGGAAGGCGCGCCGGGACTGGCCAAAACCACCGCTATCAAGGAGCTGGCTGCGGTTCTGGAAGGCGACTTTCATCGGCTCCAGTTTACCCCTGATCTACTGCCCAGCGATCTAACCGGCACCGACATTTACCGGCCGGAAACCGGCGACTTTCATTTCCAGCAGGGGCCACTGTTTCATAACTTGATTCTGGCCGATGAAATCAACCGCGCACCCGCCAAGGTGCAGTCGGCGCTACTCGAAGCCATGGGTGAAAAACAGATCACCGTCGGTCGCCACACCTATCCTCTGCCACGCCCGTTTCTAGTCATGGCCACCCAGAACCCGATCGAGCAGGAAGGCACCTATGCCCTGCCCGAAGCGCAACTGGATCGTTTCCTCATGCATGTTCGCATCGACTACCCCGATGCCAAATCGGAACATGCCATTCTGCAGCTGGCCCGCCAACAGGCCGAGCGCGAAGATAGCAATCCGGCAATCACTGAACTAGAGCTTAGTAAACAACAGATTTTTGCTGCCCGTCATGAAGTACTGCAGATCCACATGGCTGAACCGGTAGAGGAATACCTGGTGCAACTGGTACTGGCCAGCCGCGATCCAGCACCCTACAGCCAGGAGTTGGCCCGCTGGGTAAATTTTGGTGCCAGCCCGCGTGCCACCATCGCGCTTGATCGCTGCGCCCGCGCCCGCGCCTGGCTGGATGGCCGCGACT
>JAADGZ010000203.1 GCA_013152045.1 Gammaproteobacteria bacterium | reverse complement strand
TCAATGCTCGGTCCATCAACACTGAGCTGCCATTTTTTGAGATATTGAAATACATTATTATTGTCGTATTCAAAATTGACGGAATACAGATAGGGGTCAATGTAACCTATCAATTCAAGACGACCATCATTGTCGATATCAGCCAGATCAAAACCATTTGCCAGGCCACCGCCCACCAGATTTTCAAAATAATCATTAGCTGCAGGCTGCCAGCCATGATGCATGCTGTTATCCGGATTAATTCGTGAACCAAAGTCCAGAAGTTGAAATTGGGTCAACTCCCGCTTATCCAGGTCATTCCCGCCACTGGTGAGCAGAAGTTGATCATAACCCTTGCCCATAACATCTTCTGCCTGCAACATAGCCCCACTGATCGTGGTATTAGTTGCGGCTACTTGTGATGAGATATTCACTCGCCCCGTGTCATAATCAACAAATATCAACCGAGCACCATGTTTATATTCAGAAGTGCCCGAATTGAGCTTTTCTGCCGGATCACTGCTAGACATGAAGGTGGCATAGCGGTTTGTCGCTGAAAACTGGAAATCTACTGCACCGGTAAATACAGTTTTCATCAGACCCAGGGTTAAATTCTGACTTTTTTTAGCCTCATTGCTGATATCGGTAGCCGGATCTTGCGGCAACGGTAATACCGTAAAAGCATTATATTTGTCAGCAGCAAACTTGTTGGCCCAAATTGCTTCTATATTTCCATCATTGTCTACATCGCCAACTGCCAAACTCATAAATCCACCATGCAGACGATCATCGTAAAATACACTATTATTTCTTAACCGCCGCCATTCCGGAGCCGAGTTGAAAACAGCACTGTCATCTGTCGTAAATATTTTCAGATATTCACCATCCATCGTCGTACCTGTGCCAGCGCCATTAATACATGCGCCGACAATGACCTCGTCCTGACCATTGCCATCAAGATCGCTAACCGCCATGGAACAGCGTGTTGATTCTGGTTTCCTCAGTGGATACGGTTCACTGAACAGCGATGACTGATGCTGAGGACTGAACACCTCAAGCACGCCGTTACCCGTTTCCGAATATAAACCCACAATTTCATCAACACCCGCACCATCGCCATCGACATCGGCAGCAAGAATTTGATCGCCAAAACCATTTTCCGGTTTCGCTTTGGTCCATTCATCCTTCA
The DNA here is from genome assembly GCA_013152045.1 of Gammaproteobacteria bacterium. Classification (GTDB taxonomy): domain Bacteria; phylum Pseudomonadota; class Gammaproteobacteria; order UBA6429; family Thiohalophilaceae; genus JAADGZ01. The sequence goes on along the minus strand of JAADGZ010000203.1, from coordinate 8,468 downwards.
AACTCACACCGTCAATGACATAGCCTGCCGAGGTGACAATCTCGGGCCAGTCATCGGCAAAATCCACATTAGCCACCACCATGGATGTGCCATAATTTTTGACTTCACTGGTCCAATCATTATTTAAGGTTCGACTCTTGTCTGTTGGCAGGCTAAGGATATTCAGTTGTTCCTGTTCAGAACCTTTAGACACCAGGGTGACAATTTCAATCGCGGCATCGGTATCAATATTACGCGCAAATATTGCATAACCGCGTAACGCATCGGCAATTTCATAGGAATAGGCCAATGTCCGTGAAGCACCATCGATCACGCTCACCGTATTACCGTTAAGAACGATAATATCGAGTCGCCCGTCACCATTGACATCGGCAGCATCAATCGCATCGATACTGGCTTGATTACCCAGGCTATAGGGATATACCCAGTCCTGATAAAAATCACCCTGGCCATTGTTCAAACTGGCATCCCATTTCAGGGTATAAATCAAAGACAGATTATCGGTTACCAGTACTTCATTCTTGCCATCACCAGTAAAATCCCCAATATGAATAGAATTTTGTTTTGTTGGCACACGTGCACTGCTTCGAACTAAAGGCTGGTGACTATCATCTGTCAGCTTAATACTAGCCGTTTTTGTCGTTGTTCCCACATCATCCGTTGCACTGACACGATAATTGAAGACCGTATTCTGACCAAAATTTAAGCCTGATGGTGTCCAGCTTATATCACCGTTGCTTGCATTGATAAGCATACCTGGCGGTGCACCAGACAGGCTATAGCTAACATTGCCCTTGGCATTATTAACTGAAGCATTGATCACCACAGGCACGCCAAGCTTTATCTGTGAGGGGGTGCTGATTGCAACACTAAGAAGGGGACTGTCGGCAGGCGATGCTGTGCCACCGGTGGCCGTACCACCTGCCGCTGTTGCACCACCAGCGGATGAAGGGGTTGCCGGTGTTCCATCGGGGTTTAGACGTACATCAAGACCGGAACTGTCGCCATTTGAACCACCGCCACAGGCCGCTAGTAAAACAGACAGCGATAACATCGCCAAAGATTTAAATCCGGTCGAGTAGTTACCCCTCCCCAGACACCCCCCAAACAAGCCTTCCCCATTCATCAGCAATCTCCCTGAAAAAAAAATCTAAACCTGATGTTAATTATTGTTTGCAGAAAACGCAGGTAAAATTGTCTGAGCTTTGCACACAGACAGCGTCAACGCTGTATTTACGCTACAGAAAAGAAGGAGGAAGGGGGAAAAGATGCAAACAAAACATTCCCTGTTACTCTGAAACCATCCGTAGAGTTATTATTCTGCAACGCCATTCTACTAAAACAATTGAACAAATTACCAGAGAATTTATGTCCAACGGATAACAGAAGATGAAACAGAAATAAAACTGTCACAAAAAATAGTGCAAAAGATATAGAAAATAGTGAATTAAACTCGTTCCAGAATAAACTGCCCCGCAGCAAGCTGATGGGGTATTAAGTTGTCGTGTGCTGATGGGTTTCGCTTTGCTCTACCCATCCTACCATTTTCGCTGCAAGCAGCGGGGAATCAAATCCAACGGATATTCAACAAAAAGGTTTCCTTGCCAGGCCCACAGCAAATAGCATCAGCACCAGTATAATAAGTACGGGTGTATTGCCGAAGCGGACATAGGGTGTCGCACCCGTGCGTGGTTGAACCTCTGCAGTAATGACAACTGATTTAAACTGTGGCGAGCGTTTCACAATACGTCCTTTGCTATCGACAATAGCAGAAATGCCATTAGTGGTTGCACGCAATAGAGCTCGGCCAGTTTCCAGGCTGCCCATGCGTGCAATTTGTAGATGCTGGTGTGGTGCAAACGAATCACCATACCAGGCATTATTGCTACCATTAACCAATAGGGTAGCCTGCGGCAAAAAATCAATCAATTCTTCACCAAAGGCATCTTCATAACAGATAGACGGTGCCAACAACTGGCCAGCAGCATATAGAGCTTGCTGATGCTTATCTCCAGGACTAAAGCCGGACATAGGCAGGTCAAAAAAACTGATAAGTCCACGCAATAAATCCTGCATGGGAATAAATTCACCAAAAGGTACCAGATGACGTTTATTATAAATAATGGTTTTATCTGAAAAACTAATCAGGCTACTGTAATAACGCACGCCGTCCTTATCCATCACTGGAGCGCCAATAATTAGGTCCGTATTGTGCGCCCGCGCCTCTTTCACCAATGGTTTAAAATAGCTGTTGACTAGATCATTATAAAAAGTAGTCATGGAATTTTCCGGCCAGACAATCAGATCGCTATCCCAGTGTTCACGAGTTAAACGTGCATAGGTATCCAGCCGATCCTGGATCATTTTTGGATCCCATTTAGTGATCTGCGGCACATTACCCTGCACTAAACTGACTTTGATAGGCTTGCCGATTGCCTGAGTCCAGTCATATTTGCTCAGCAAAAACCCGCCCAGCCAAATCAACAGCAAAAAACCCAGCAAGCCTTGCCACTGATTTCGATTGCGCAACAACAGCAATATCAGACCCGCACAAACGACTAAGAGCAATGACAAACCAGAAACGCCCAGCACCGGCGCATAGCCTGCCAGCGGGCTATCTGTCTGGCTATAGCCTAGATTGAGCCAGGGAAAACCTGTGAACAACCAGCCGCGCAACCACTCTGACAGCCCCCATAAAGCAGGAAACAATAACAACAGGGCACACTTTTCCCCCGCAAGCCGGATGCGAATTTTTTGCCAAATATAAACACTGAGAAATGACTGTAGCGCAGGAAACAAAGCCAGTACGGCAACGAAAATGGTCGTCATCAGCGCCGAAACAGAAACCGGGGTATGCCCAAATTCATGAAAGGCAACATAAACCCAGGACACGCCAACACCAAAAAAACCCAGTCCAAATACGAAACCTGCAAGGGCTGCACGGCGACTGGAGAGATTCAAATACAGATAAAAAAGTATGCCTGGAGATATCACCGCCAAAGGAAAAAAGGAAACCGGCGCAAAAGCCAATGGCAAGAGCATCCCGGCCAACAAGGCGAAGAGTAAATATAAATAGAACTTGTTTGCCCTGGCTTTGATCTCAGGCACTGTTTGATTATTATTAATAGCTGAACTCCGTAAACTACTCAGGCCTGTGCTTCGATGCTGGCCTCGTTATCTTTCTTTTCAGCTTTGAGTACTTCAAGCAGATGTACCCGGCGGCTACTCGCTCCCAGCACGCGAAAATGCAGGCCATCCATTTGCAACTGCTCTCCCCGTTTGGGCAGGTGTCCCAGGGCTTTAGTTATCAAACCACCAATAGTATCAAATTCGTCATCCCGATACGCCGTATGAAAATACTCATTAAATGTTTCAACCGGCGTAATGGCTTTGACTGTAATCATATTTGGATGTTCATAAATATAACTGTCTTCTTCGACATCATGCTCATCCTCAATTTCACCTACGATCTGTTCTAGCACATCTTCAATTGTTACCAGTCCAGCCACTCCGCCATATTCATCGACCACGAGGGCCATATGATTGCGGTTGGCGCGAAATTCCTTGAGCAGAACGTTTAGCCGTTTACTTTCAGGAATGATGACCGCAGGACGCAGCATGTCACGAATATTGAAATGCAGATCTTTATTGCATTCTACCAAATGCGGCAGTAGATCCTTGGCTAACAGAATGCCGACAACATCATCTTTACTATCACCGACAACAGGGAAACGCGAATGGGCTGAATCGATAACAATCTCAAGCAACTCACGCATGTCTGAATCACGTTCAATTACTTTCATCTGTGAGCGCGGCACCATCACTTCACGCACCGGCATTTCTGATACCTGCATGACGCCTTCAATCATGGCCAGAGCATCGCCATCAATCAAACTGTTTTTCTGTGCTTCACGCAAGACTTCCTGTAATTGCTCGCGCGTATTCAGCTCTCCTTGCAACCACTTACCCAACTGCTGCCGCCATTGCTGAAGTAGGCCGTGTTTCCTGTGACTACTGTCGTCTTCGCTCATCGTTGTTTAGTTTTTATCCTTCCGTTTCATCTGTTTCATAGGGATTAGGGAATTCCAGCTGTGCCAGAATCAAAATTTCATGCGTTTCCATTTCTTTTGCATCCGCATCATTAAGGTGATCAAAACCAAGCAAATGCAAGAGACCATGAATGACCATATGCGCCCAATGTGCCTGCTCCGGCTTACCCTGCTCAACCGCTTCACGCTGTACGACTGGTGCACAGATCACCAGATCACCCAGCAGATTCATTTCAACTTCAGCAGGTATATCATAAGTAAATGACAACACGTTGGTAGCATAGTTCTTAAGCCGATATTGCTGGTTGAGGGCTGCGCTTTCAGTTTCATCGACAATACGCAGGGTTAATTCTATATTTTCCTGCTGTTCATATTTTAACGCGACTTCAACCCAGTGCTGAATATCCGCCGCGCTCGGTCCGGCAGCCAGCACGCGTTGCACATCGATATGCACATTCACTTGTCGGTCCGTTGTTCCTGATTTTCACTTTTTTCGTAAGCCTTGACGATACGCTGAACGATCTTGTGTCGAACCACATCCTGAGGCTTAAAGAAACTGAAACTAATACCTTCCACATCGGCCAGCACATCCACCACATGACGCAGCCCGGAGCGTTGCGCGCGCGGCAAGTCCACCTGGGTCACATCACCGGTGACGACCACGACCGAACCAAAACCAATCCGGGTAAGGAACATTTTCATTTGTTCGACACTGGTGTTCTGCGCTTCATCGAGAATAATAAAGGATTCATTCAAGGTACGGCCGCGCATATAAGCCAGCGGTGCGACTTCAATGACATTGCGTTCGATCAGTTTAGCCACTTGTTCGAAACCCATCATTTCATACAGGGCGTCATACAGAGGACGCAGGTAAGGATCTATTTTCTGTGAAATGTCACCAGGCAGAAAACCCAGTCGCTCACCCGACTCGACCGCTGGACGGGTGAGAATAATACGGCGCACCTGTTCCCGCTCCAACGCATCCACCGCACTAGCCACAGCCAGATAGGTCTTGCCGGTGCCAGCCGGGCCAATGCCGAAATTAACATCATGTTCACGAACGTAACGCAGGTATTGCTGTTGAGTCAGTCCACGTCCGCGCACGTTGCCGCGCAGGGTACGAATAATGACTTCATCTTTCGGTGTGATGTCGGCCACCAGCGCATCCACACCCGCATCCTGTAAATATAAATTAACCTGGATGGGATCGAGAATTTCTGTGGCCGTGTCGGAATACAGATCGCGCAACACTTCTTCCGCCTTATGTACCGAACGATTCTCGCCAATCACGCGAAAGTGGTTGCCGCGATTATTGACCTCGACCCCGAGCCGGGTTTCGATCTGCCGCAGGTGCTCATCGAACTGGCCACATAGATTGGCCAGCCGCTGATTATCGGCCGGTTCGAGAATGATATCGAGGGAAGTCGCGCTGGTATTCAAAACTGGAATAAAAAATAAGGATCAGGCACGGTGCACATCATTACTAATGATCTCGCCACGCAGAGAATTAGGAAGAGCTTCAGTAATTTTCACGTTGACAAATTGTCCTATCAAAGAAGCATTGCCAGCAAAGTTTACCACACGATTGTTTTCTGTGCGCCCACTGACTTGCTGCGGATCTTTTTTCGAGGGTCTCGTCACCAGCACATTCTGCGAGGTCCCTATCATTGCCGTGCTGATGGCGGCAGCCTGCTCGTTGATGAGCTGTTGCAACTGCGCTAAACGTGTTTTTTTCACCGCCATCGGCACATCATCAGGCAGATCCGCCGCCGGTGTGCCAGGACGCGGACTGTAAATAAAGCTGTAGGAATGATCAAAACCGATATCAGCGATCAACTTCATGGTCGCCTCGAAATCAGCCTCAGTTTCACCCGGAAAACCCACAATGAAATCAGATGACAGGCTAATGTCCGGCCGCACCTGGCGCAGTTGACGAATAATATTACGGTATTCAAAAGCACCATATGTTTGCGTTTCATCTGTAGCAGAATACGATCCGAGCCACTTTGTACTGGCAAATGCAGGTGGCTGACCAGTTCCGGCACCTCGGCATAGATCTGAATCAGACTATTGTTCATTTCTGTGGGGTGCGAGGTGGTGTAACGAATGCGATCAATGCCATCGATGGCCGCGACAAAACTGATCAGCAAGGCTAAATCGGCCTCGCCCCCCTCGTGCGTCGCCCCCCGATAGGCATTCACATTCTGCCCCAGCAGGGTCACTTCACGCACCCCCTGTTCGGCTAGCTGCGCCACCTCGGTGATAATATCATCGAAAGGACGGGAAAATTCCTCGCCACGCGTATAAGGTACCACGCAAAACGTACAGTATTTACTACAACCTTCCATAATCGAGACAAAGGCGCTCACCCCCTCACTACGCGGCATAGGCAGGTGATCGAATTTTTCGATTTCGGGGAAGGTAATATCCACCACGGAACGGCGACGAGCGCGAGCTTCATCCAGCATCTGCGGCAAACGGTGCAGGGTCTGCGGACCGAAAATAAGATCAACATAGGGCGCACGCTTGAGAATCGCCTCGCCTTCCTGACTAGCGACACAGCCGCCCACACCGATCACCAACTCCGGCCGCGCAAGTTTCATTTCTCGCCACATACCGAGCTGGGAAAATACTTTTTCCTGCGCCTTTTCCCTTACTGAACAAGTATTTAGTAAAAGCACATCCGCCTCGTCAGGATCATCCACCCGCTCCAGGCCGTGAGATTCCCGCAACACCTCCGCCATTTTGGCTGTGTCGTATTCGTTCATCTGGCACCCAAAAGTGCGAATGTGGAGTTTCCTGGGCATTTGTTTACTGAGTCTGAAAAAATGGAGAGGCAATTTAGCACCCTGCCTGAAAATTATCCAGTTTCGATGCATGGGACACATAAAATCAGGACTGGAGAGGTACCGCGATATTATATGGGGAAGACGCTATAAAATCAGCATGTTATACCGATCCACCTCTGAAACCCGAAGTTTTCTCTTTGCCGCCTTTTTGCCTTACAGAGGGGGCGGACACTCATTCGGCAATAAATTCCCCATCGACAAAGCTCCCGCTACGACGACGGCCATCAGGCATGACTTCATCCAGCAAACCCGGTCGAGCACAAGGCTGGCCTCAGAGTAAAGATAGCCTTGAGCGGTTTTCTGTCCCAGACTGCCCGCCTGACGAGCACTGCCAACAGTAGCGAAAACCTGCTCTGGATCGAGAGGGGCAGCTTCGGAAATTTCTACATGAATGCGGGCAATACCCTGCATATCGGCACGGCGAATAGAATGAGCCAGCTTTTTACCCAGGGTTGCCCAGAACTCTACCTGTTTGGCAGCAGAACGATTCATTAAGGCACCTTCAGCTTTCGCCTCCCGGTAAAGCGCATCTTTTACACGCAAAGGAACTGACATTAAGCAATCTCCTGTTACAGACAATCATACTTGTAGGAAATTGCTACCATGTTTCAATAAATATATGTCATATCAGGGATCGATCGGAACCAAAATGCACATAAACTGAACGAACTGTCGATTACTTACAGGGCTTATTTTGTGGACAAAATGGTCCATCTTAAGGGGGGATAACGCCGTCATCAGGGGGTTTTAAAGTTGGCGTGACTTTTTGCGGAAGCAAAAATCATGACCACTTTAAAATCCCCTCTGGATGAGTTTGTTAAGTTCTTTCGTTCTGTATATCGCAAGAATGCTTAGCATCCAACTCAAGAAGGTAAGGAGCAACAAAACCTTCATACTCTTTCTTTTTATCATCTGGTAAATCTATCCATCCAGTGACACTGCTACGACATTCCTTAGATCCGCACCTACACTTCTTTGGGAAATAATCAATACTATAGTTTCTCATAGCATAATCGAAAGTAATTTCTTCATTTATATTAATAACCTTTCTAGCAATATAATTATGCGCTCCAGTCTCATTAAGATTAATACCACAATTGGGACCGCATGAATGATTTACCTTAGTTATCAATCCTGCATGAAATGCATACTCATTCTCGCCTATCTGTGAAGCATGAGAGTGATTCCCGTTCAGTATTTCTTTAATAACTCCAACCATGACTATTTCACCAACTAAAAATGATTTGGTAGCAAAAATCCCCTCTCCATTTTCAGATGTATCTCTTAATTCATATCCGTTTATCATAATTTTCCTCGCTTTATATAGAACCTTGTATCTAACGCCATCATCAGGGGATTTTAAAGTTGACGTGACTTTTTGCGGCAGCAAAAATCATGACCACTTTAAAATCCCCTCTGGATGAGTTTGTTAGGTCACTATGCCTTTTTCCGTCAAGAAATCATCAGGTACATCTGATGTTTTCCATCCGGTTATCGCGAAATAGTACAGTGGCTCGCCTTCAATTGATAATCTATGTCGATAGCGTTCGATGTAGTAAATATCAAGATA
>JAADGZ010000030.1:7378-9366 GCA_013152045.1 Gammaproteobacteria bacterium | reverse complement strand
CCCCCATATGGAATGCCGAGATCATGGATGCGGTTTGTCTGTATGCGGTGGACAATGGCATTGAAGAAAATTACACAAACCAGCTAATAAAAAAGCATGCTTATGTGAGCGTCTCATCGGCGATAAAAAAACAAAATTCAGCTTGGCAGGTGAGAATATTCACCTTCGGTGAATTTGTTATCGAGATCAATGGCGAGATCTATAAAAATAAAAGTAAAGTTAAATCAAAGCCGTTGCAATTGCTTAAGGTATTGCTTTCATCGGAGTCCTGCTCTCTGTCTCAGAGCCGTGTTTGCGAACTGCTATGGCCGGATGCAGAAGGCGATTTTGCGCATCAGAATATGAAGACAACCTTGTTCCGTTTGCGAAAAATTCTGGGTTCAAATAATGTGTTGCTGGTCGAAGGTTGTTTGAGTCTAAATCAATCAACAGTATGGGTTGATCGTTGGGAGCTTGATAGTCATCTTGCTAATGCGGATAAATTAGATAATGCGGGGAATTTATGCAGCCTGGCTTGTGGTTTATATCAGGGTGATTTTCTCACCGGCGAGGATGCGCACTGGGTTTTGCCGGTAAGGGAAAAGTATAAGTCGAAATTTGTTGACTGTTAAAAGTCGATTTTTCTATGCCGTCATGAACGGCTTTAAAATGTAATGTTTTAAACCGCAGTTTGGGACGCAGAGTTTAGATAAGTATAGCTACCTGAAAAATTTCCTTTTTTATAGTCAATAAACAGCTGGTCAGGAACAAATGTTTTTTTCTCTTTGACGATGGGAAAGTCTTCTGCTTCTGCACCGTTATCAATGTCTGCAATGCGACAGGTTTTGGCATAACGAACCACATTAAAACAGATCTCCAGACCTGGGATGACGGAAACCGTGGCGCAATCGATCTGCTCTCTAAACCAGACGCGCTTGATCACTAAACAGCCAAATACCAGGTTTAATTCGGCAATAATGGGGGTATCCCGGGCAGATATTGCACGTTCGGCGGCGCGGCTAAGCTCTATTTTTATTGTTTTATCAAGCAGGGAAACGAGGTGCGGCATAAAAATTCCTTGATGTTATCGCCAAAACAGGTTCTTCTGAGTCCTGATAATAGGCCATTTTTGCATAAACTATCTATTCTAATGTGCGGATATCAGGTATTTATATGCGTCTAGCAGCATATCGGGATAATTTGATCGAAGTGCTTAATTAATCGGCATTAAGGTGATTTTTTCTATTTGTCCTGAATTTGTTCGGGCTAACAGAAGAAAAAATAGGCTAAAGTTAATAATTCGCCTTATTTTGCTCTAATCATTACATAATCTTAACTTTTGTTATATTAGAATTTCCGCATTATATATCACACTATAGTTGGGATCTTTCACATCCTAAATAAACGGCTGCACCGTAGTGATATGGCGACCCTGTTGGTCGTAAAACTCCATTTAATTTATTTCCTGGCTGGAACCAGGGTTTTTGCTTGGCCGCACAGTACCTGTCGTTCTTGCCTGGCCACTCAGATGGCCAGCCTGTTACTCGATATTACGGAGATGTTTAATTTATGAATGCAATTAAAGTCACGCAGTCTGAATGGTATCAACGACTGTTCCCCTTCATGCTTTGGCGGCATATGGTGACCAAGCGCAGTTTAAAAACTGACTTTATCGCCGGCCTGACTGGGGCGATTGTGGTTCTGCCGCAGGGGGTGGCTTTTGCTACCATCGCTGGCATGCCGCCAGAGTACGGCCTTTATGCGGGTATGGTGCCGGCGATCATTGCGGCACTGTTTGGTTCTTCCCATCATCTGGTTTCTGGCCCAACCACAGCGGCGTCTATCGTGCTGTTTTCGGCGTTAAGCGTCTATGCCGAACCGGGTTCTGCTGAATATGTCAGTCTGGCCCTGACCTTGACCTTCATGGTGGGGCTGTTTGAGCTGGCGCTGGGGCTGGCGCGCATGGGTGCTATCGTCAATTTCATATCCCACTCCGTCATCGTCGGTTT
>JAADGZ010000030.1:0-7273 GCA_013152045.1 Gammaproteobacteria bacterium | reverse complement strand
TTCTGGCTTCAGATTGGCGATATCAATCCTTATATTACCGGGGTGGCAATCGTTACCTTGCTATCGGGTATTGCCGTGAAGCGCTGGGTTCCCAAAATACCCTATCTGATTGTTTCAATGCTGGTCGGCAGCCTTGCTGCGTGGGTGTTAAACCGCATGTATGGGCTGGAAATCACCGGTATTACTTCGGTGGGCGCGTTGCCTGCAACCTTGCCGCCGCTATCTGCGCCGGATTTTTCTCTAGATACGATTAAACATCTGTCTACCTCGGCGCTGGCGGTGACTTTGTTTGCACTTACCGAGGCGGTTTCTATCGGTCGTTCGCTGGCCATGCGCAGCGGTCAGCGGATTGATGGTAATCAGGAATTCATTGGTCAGGGTCTGTCCAATCTTGCCGGTACCTTTTTCTCGGGCTATGTGGCCACAGGCTCGTTCAACCGTAGTGGTCTGAACTATCAGGCGGGTGCCAAGACGCCATTGGCAGCGGTATTTGCTGGTTCCCTGTTGATATTGATTGTCCTGATGGTGGGGCCACTGGCCGCTTATTTACCCAATGCAGCCATGGCCGGGATTTTGTTTCTGGTGGCCTGGGGGCTGATTGATTTCCACGAAATCGGTCATGTACTCAAGAGTAGTCGTCGTGAAACTGGTATTCTTGGGGTGACCTTTTTTGGCGCGCTGTTCCTGGAGCTGGAGTTGGCGATTTTCTCCGGCGTGCTTCTGTCACTGGTGTTGTACCTAATGCGTGTGGCTAAGCCGCGCATTGTGACGCTCTCTCCCGATCCGCGTTTGCCCAAGCATGCCTTATCTAGTGATTCGGAGTTGTCTCAGTGTCCACAGTTACGTTTGCTGCGTATCGATGGTTCCATGTTTTTTGGTTCAGTCAATCATGTGCAGGAAGTGTTTGCCGAGATAGAAGGTCATAATCCGGAACAAAAGCATCTAGGTGTTGTCTGTGAAGGGATCAACTTTGCAGATATCCAGGGTGGTGACACGCTGGCCAAGGAGGCGCAGAAGCGTCAGGCTCGAGGTGGCAGTCTGTATCTTATTAATGTCAAGCAGGGCTTATGGGATTCGCTGGAAAAATGTGGGGCGCTGGATATCATTGGCGCCAATCACGTATTCCAGTCGAAACGGGCTGCGATTACCGGCATCTATAACAAGCTGGATCGTGAAATCTGCAGGACCTGTACGAGGCGTATTTTTCATGAATGTAACAAATCTTAACAACCGGGATCTGGGGATAGCATGTATATTTTAATTATCGAAGATAATCCGGACCTAGTTGCTAATCTCTATGATTATCTGGAGTTGCAGGGCTATGTAGTGGACGCGGCTTATGAAGCCAAAAGCGGATTACAGTTTGCATTGGAGAATGATTACGATGCCATTGTGCTGGATTTGATGCTGCCAGGCATGGATGGACTGGAGGTCTGTTCGCGGTTACGGGAAGCCGGGCGAGATTTGCCTGTGCTGATGCTCACCGCACGGGATACGCTGGAAAATAAACTGGAAGGCTTTGCTCATGGAGCGGATGATTACATGATCAAGCCTTTTGCCATGCAGGAACTGAACGTCCGCCTGCAGGCCATGGTGCGTCGTGCCCGTGGCGAGCAGTCGCGTGAGGTCATCCAGGTAGCGGATCTGTCTTTTGATCCAGCCAGTTTGCGCTTGGAGCGAGATGGCAAGCGAATCAGTTTACCGCCTATCCCGCTAAAAATTCTTACTCTGTTGCTGCGTCAGTCACCACGGGTCATTCCACGCAAGGAAATCGAGCGGCGTATCTGGGGCAATACCCGACCTGATAGTGATGCCCTGCGTGCGCATATGTCGGTGTTGCGTTCAGTTGTCGATCGCCCCTTTGAACAGGCTCTGATCCGTACCGTTCATGGCATCGGTTATCAACTGGTCACGCCGGATGAAATTCAGGACTAGTCTTCGATACCGGGTAGCCTTTGCTTTTGCTTTTCTCGGTACTTTGGTCAGCCTGGTGATTGCCGGCGGCCTGTATGTGCTCATGCTGGACATGGAACAGCGTCTAATTGCCGAGACCTTGTCTACCGAGCTGGAAGATTATATGGCGCGTTTCGCGCTTGATCCTGATGCCTCTCCCCCTACTAGCACGGCGATGCATACCTTTGTCATTAGCACCGCTGCCGATGAAGATCAGGCGAGGTTGATGCAATTACAGGCGGGTCTGCAACAGGTTCTGTTCCAGAACAAAAATTACTTTGCCGAAGCGCGTGAGCAGGCGGGTCAGCATTTTATTGTGCTCTATGAAGACCTGCGCAGTCGCCAGCGTGAACAGCGGTTTCGTGTTTATCTGATAGCCGGGGTGCTGGTCATGATTGGCCTGTCTGCGGTGCTGGGTTTCTGGCTGGCCGGCCGCGTGATTTCACCGGTAGTCGAGCTGGCCCGGCGGGTCAGTGAGCTGAAGCCAAAGGTGCGTTTGATACCGCTGGCTGCGGATTTCCCTGAAGATGAGGTCGGTGAACTGGCGCGGGATTTTGATGACTATCAGCAACGCTTGTCTGAGTTCATTGAGCGTGAGCGCGCGTTTACTTCGGATGTCAGTCACGAATTGCGTACTCCGCTGACGGTGATCAAAGGCGCAGCGGAAGTACTGCTGGCAGACGGGCAGATGGATTTGGCGCGCCGAGCACGGGTAGAACGGATCGCACGTGCGGTTGCAGAGGCGAGCGAATTAAGTTCAGCATTGTTATTGCTGGCACGGGAACGAAAAGATCAGTTAACCTCTTCGGTTTGTGAGGTGGGTGAAATTCTCAGCCAAATCCTCCAAAGCCATCGTTATTTGCTAGAGCACAAACCGGTGGACGTCAGGTTTGAAATCCGTGGTCAGCCACAGCTGCTGGTTGAATGCAGTCTGTTGCGGGTGGTGTTGGCTAACCTGGTGCGTAATGCTTTTTCCTATATTGAACAGGGCTACGTACAGGTTACACTGGAAAGTATTTATGTGGAAATTAAGGACACCGGCGTGGGGATTTCGCATGCCAGCCTGGAGCGGGTCTTTGAACCTTATTACAGTGCCCAGCCGGGAGGGAAAGGCATAGGCTTGTCACTGGTCAGGCGTATCTGTCAGCGTTATGACTGGGATATCAAGATTGACAGCCGCGAAGGCCAGGGTACCTGTATTCGTCTGTATTTTTCCTGAGCCGGATTCATTTTGATCCGGCTCAATTAGTTGCTGTAAAGCAGAACAACAAACGGTTTCCCCCCTGTCTTATTGATATATTCTTGAACCTTATGAGGGTAGAATCATTCGTACTAGTTTTTCCGGGGTGCATTGGGTGGGTAGGCGTAGCAAGACCGTTATTCAGATTACCGGCTTTTTGTGCATAACCTTTAGTCTGACCATGCTTGCGCCATTGCTGGTATCGCTCTGGTATGACGATGGTGAAGTCTGGCGTCTGCTGGCGGAATTCAGTGCCATGCTGGCTTGTGGCGTTCTACTCTGGCTGCCTTTTCGGCGGCGGCGTTACGAATTGCGTCGACGTGACGGTTTTTTTATCGTTACTATTTTCTGGACTCTGCTCAGCCTGCTCGGCTTGGCTCCTCTTTATTTCGGGTTACATCTTTCCTTTATCGACGCCTTGTTTGAATCTGTGTCAGGTTTGACCACCACCGGGGCAACGGTACTTTCCGGTCTTGATGATATGCCGCGTTCATTACTTTTTTTCCGCCAGGAATTGCAATGGTTTGGCGGTATGGGTTTGATCGTGCTGGCGGTGGCGGTAATGCCGATGCTTGGTATTGGCGGCATGTCAGTCTATCGGGCAGAAGCACCGGGACCGATGAAAGAGGAGAAAATGACGCCGCGGCTGGCATCGACGGCGCGTTCTCTCTGGGCTCTGTATCTGGGTTTGACGCTCGCCTGTGCGCTAGCCTACTGGTACGCAGGCATGTCGCCTTTCGATGCCATCAGTCACAGCTTGTCTACCCTTTCTACCGGGGGCTTTTCCACGCATGATGCCAGCCTGGCATGGTTTCACAGTCCGGCCATAGAAATGGTGGCCGTGGTGTTCATGTTGCTTGGGTCGCTCAATTTTAGCGTACATTTTCTTGCCTGGCGGCATCTGAGTCTGGCTGATTATTTTCGTGATCCGGAAGTGCGAACATTTTTGCTGTTGGTGCTGGGTCTGGTTATTCTGACCAGCGTCATTCTACGCTGGTCAGGGCAAACGCCGAACCTGCTGCTGTCTACGCGCGAGGCGAGCTTTGAAGTGGTATCGGTGATCACCAGCACGGGTTTTGGACTGGATGATTTTTCTCTCTGGCCCATGTTTTTACCTGCCTTATTGATGATTAGCAGTTTTATTGGTGGTTGTGGTGGTTCGACTGCCGGTGGTATAAAAGTCATGCGCGTCATGTTGTTGGCCAAGCTGGGCTTTCGCGAACTGAGGTTGTTGATGCACCCACGGGGCGTATTTCCCATCAAGATAGGGGGACGTCGTTTGCGGGAAGACACCCTGCAGGCAGTTTGGGGATTTTTTGCCGTTTATATGCTGACCTTTGTGGTGCTGATGTTGTTGATCATGATGAGTGGGCTGGATCAATTATCCGCTTTTGCTGCTATTACCACCTGTATGAATAATATGGGGCCTGGCCTTGGGGTCGTATCGCAAACCTTCGCGCATGTCAGTGATGCAGGCAAGCTGGTCGCTGTAGTGGCCATGCTCATCGGTCGACTGGAGATTTTTACGGTACTGGTCCTATTTCACCCCGCTTTCTGGCGTAGCTGAATATAAATCTTGTCATCTCTCCCCGCTTTGGTCTAAATATAATAAACAAGGGAGCACAACCTGACTGTTCGTGATAAAGAACCCAGGATTCCCGTACATTAATCGACGAGTTAATTAGAAACTGATTGCAACAGAACGCTTGATTTATTTTTGCAGATTCTTAACATACGTATAGCTAACGTTAACGCTTAAGCAAGGTTTGTCTTTTTCGGGGGTACTCTGCATCCGTGGGATAGATTTTCAATGGCGTGTTGGTTTTATCCCGTTGAATTTACCAGGAGTATCTTTTGAGCAGCCAAACCCTGAAACGTCTGATTGCGGCCGTTATTTTTGTAATTATTGGTATTTTTACCGCGAATGCCGTACCCAGTATTGAAATAGCCTGGGTCAGCGCGCTTCTTTTGTTGACGATTTATCTGTTTGTGTTCGAGATTGTCAGCGTGGACGTGGCGGCCATCAGTATCATGGTGCTGCTTGGCATAACCTCCTTGCTGGCACCACTGATGGGCTTGGAAAAAGGCCTGGTCGATACCTCGCACCTGTTTGATGGGTTTGCCAGTAATGCGGTGATGTCGATTATCGCGGTGATGATTATCGGTGCCGGGCTGGATCGCACCGGTATCATGGGTAAGGTGGCGGCGTTTATTCTCAAGTCAGGCGGGACTTCTGAGAAACGTATTATTCCGATTATTTCCAGCACCGTGGCCATTATTTCTTCCTTCATGCAGAACGTGGGTGCGGCGGCGCTGTTTTTACCTGTGGTCAGCCGTATATCCGCTCGCTCCGGCTTGCCCATGTCGCGTCTGCTCATGCCCATGGGCTTCTGCGCCATCCTCGGTGGTACGGTGACCATGGTCGGTTCCAGTCCGCTGATTTTGCTCAATGATCTGATTTTAACCTCCAATATGGCCTTGCCAGCCGATCAGCAAATGCATACATGGGGGTTGTTTTCCGTGACCCCGGTCGGTCTGGCTCTGGTGGCCAGCGGGATTCTTTATTTTATAATTCTCGGACGCTTTGTACTGCCTTCACAGGCCAAAGACAACGGCACTACGGCTACCCATGCCATGAATTATTTCCGTGAAACCTATGGTATTGACTACGATCTGTTTGAAGTGGTGGTTCCGAAAAGCAGTTCGTTGGTGGGCAAATTGCTGGATGATATCGAACACGATGAACGTATTCGGGTGATTGCTGCCCTGCGCGGCAGCGATGATTTGCGCATCGGTCCCGGTGGCTTGGCCAGAGATATCGGTATCGAAGCCGGCAGCGTACTCGGCATTCTCGCCTCACTGGATAATATCAGGAAGTTTGCTGAACACTATGGCCTGGAATTGCGCGATAATCTGGAAACTTTTTCTGAATTACTGGCGGCCACCAAGGCTGGCATTGCTGAGGTGGTGATTCCACCTGGCTCCAAACTGATAGGTAAAAGCGCGCGCGATGTGTGGATGCGCAAAACCTATGGCATCGCCATGGTGGCCATGCATCGTGGCGGTGAAACCTTGCGTGAGGGGGATGGTATCCGCGATATGCCGCTGCAGGCGGGTGATACCATGGTCGTGCACACTACCTGGGAAGCCTTGGCGCGGCTTGAACACGATCGCAACTTTGTCATCGTTACCACCGAATACCCGCATGAGGATCTGCGTCCACAAAAGATAGGTTTTGCCCTGCTGTTTTTCAGCATCGCACTTTCCATGGTGCTGTTTACCGATCTGCGTTTATCGGTGGCCTTGCTGACCGGTGCCATAGGCATGGTGCTTTCAGGCGTACTGACCATTGAGGAGGCCTATGAAGCGGTGAGCTGGAAAACCGTCTTCTTGCTGGCCTCGCTGATCCCGCTGGGACTGGCGGTGGAAACCAGCGGCACGGCCAAGTGGATTGCCGAACAGGTGGTGGGACTGGTGGGTGGCGCCGACCCCTGGATCATTCAGGCCTCTATCGCCGCCCTGGCAACGTTTTTTACCCTGGTGATGTCGAACGTCGGTGCCACCGTATTGTTGGTGCCGCTGGCGGTGAATGTCGCGTTGCAGGTAGGGGCTGATCCGGCGGTTTATGCGTTGACCGTTGCTATCGCTACGTCTAATTCTTTCCTTATTCCTACCCACCAGGTTAACGCCCTGATTATGGGACCAGGCGGTTACCGGGTACCGGACTTTATGCGCGCGGGCGGGGTTATGACCATCCTATTTCTGATCGTAATGATGTTGATGATGAACCTGATTTTCTAAAGACGCGTTCTTCTCAGGTTCCTGTGTGCCTGTGCCTCTGGTTTCCAGGCATCTGTATTTTTCTCTGGTTCCCACGCTCTGCGTGGGAACCCATATTGAGCCAATGCGTTGGTTTCGGTATGCATTCCCACGCGGGAGCGTGGGAACGAGGAACAGGTTCCTGTGTACCAGTGCCTATGGTTTCCAGGCATCTGCGTTTTTCTCTGGTTCCCACGCTCTGCGTGGGAACCCATATTGAGTCAATCGGTTGATTTCGGTATGCATTCCCACGCAGGAGCG